>NZ_JAMPKB010000034.1:0-66121 GCF_039961925.1 Trichocoleus sp. DQ-U1
AACTCAAGCAGTATCGAGCGATTGCAACGCGCTACGACAAGCGTGCGGTTAACTTTCTCGGTGCGATTCACCTCGCTGCTACGGTCATCTGGTTGAATTGATGACACGCCCTAGAATTATTTGGTCTTTTCAGCAGTTGCTAAAATTAAAACCGAATACTTCTACGGCAAAATCTTTGGCATGATGGGGTATCGTTTCATCATCCAATTATTTAGCACTTTACGGATAGCCAAAACAGCGACAACGCTGCTGTCTTAGTATTGAAGAAAGGATAATCAGCAACTCTGATTTTGAAAAAGTCTCTCATTGACCAGACTTAAAGTTTGCACCGAGCCATCTACACATACTGAGGAAAGTTGTATCACGATGGTGTATACAACAAAATTGTTTGGATAACCCTGCAACCAGGTCGATGGTAAAAAAAAGTATATGGACAAGATTGAAGCAACAGCTTCAACAAGAGCGCCGAGTACCAATCGCTTCGTCGGCTGTTGCAAGCTGCATCATTATCCTGCGGATGGCTGGACTGTTTCAATCCTGGGAGTTGGCAGCCTTAGACCAGATGTTTCTTTTGCGTTCTTCAGAACCAATAGACGAGCGCGTGGTAATTGTCGAAATTAACGAAAAAGACTTAAAGCACGTAGGACAATGGCCCATTCCTGACGCAGTCATGGCAACTTTAGTACAAAAACTAAATGCCTTTGAGCCACGAGCGATTGGTCTGGATATTTATCGCGATCTCCCAGTACCACCCGGTCATGTAGAATTCATCAAAGCTGTTCAAACGATCCCTAACTTGATCGGAATTGAACTATTGAAGACTGAAAAAAGCTTGGGTGTTCCACCATCCCCAGTACTAAACCGTCTCCAACAAGTTGGTTTTAATAATGTGGTCGTTGATGCTGATGGTAAGGTGCGCCGTAGCTTTTTATATGCACACGTAGATAACAAACTACATACAAGTTTTGCGCTCCAGTTGGCGTTGATTTATTTGAAGGAAAAGGGAATTACTCCGAGTCCGTCGCGCGTGAACCCCGATTACCTACAGCTAGGTAGGGGTGTCTTCCCAGTTTTTAAATCAAATGATGGGGCTTATGTGACGGCTAATGCTCAGGGTTATCAAATATTAGCCAACTTTAAGCAACCCAATAGCTTTCAGATTGTTTCAATGGTAGATGTTCTGGAAAACCGGGTACAACCGAGCCTTTTACGCGATCGCATTGTTTTGATTGGTTCAACCGCACCCAGCCTCCAGGATTTTTTCTATACCCCCTACAGTAGCCGTCTCAACCAAGGCGCACAAAGGATTTCAGGTGTCGAACTCCAAGCCAATTTTACCAGTGCGCTCCTGAGCGCTGCTCTGGACGGACGTTCCTTAATCAACGTCTGGCTCGATCTCGTAGAAGCCTTGTGGATTTTGGTTTGGTCGTGGATAGGTGCCTATATCAGTTGGCGATTGCGTCTCCCTAGAAAGTCTGGTCTCAGTATTTTAGCGGCTGGGGCTGGATTGCTCGGTATTTCCTACCTGGCCTTTCTCTTCGGTTGGTGGATACCGCTGATTCCTCCACTCCTGGGGCTTGTAGGGTCTGCGATCGCGATCGTGAGTCATCTGGCTTATTTGGAGGAGGAGTTAAAACGCTCTAAAGAGTTTTTGCAAAAGGTGATTAATACCATCCCCGATCCAATTTTTGTCAAAGACAAAGAACATCGTTGGATTATTTTAAATCAGGCATATTGCAAATTTATTGGTTATCCCCTAGAAACTTTACTTAAAAAGTCTGCTTATGAGTTCTTTCCTAAACATGAGGCTGAAGTTTTTTGGCAGAACAATGAGCAAGTTTTACAAGGTGGTGAGGAGCAAGAAAATGAAGAAGAATTTACGGATATCTTTGGTACAACTCACCTAATCGCTACCAAGCGATCGCTCCATAAAGATGCTGCCGGTAATATTTTTTTAGTTGGTGTCATCCGAGATATCACTGAACGCAAGCGGATAGAAGAAGAGTTGAAACGAACGGCAGAGGAGTTAATCCGTTCTAACGCCGAATTAAAACTTTCAGAAGACCAAATGCGTCATCTGGCTTATCACGATCCCCTGACTGGTCTACCTAACCGCAAACAATTCTATGAACGCATGGTTCAAGCTCTAGAATGGGGTAGTAGTAATAACCAGTTGTTTGCTCTTTTGTTTCTCGATCTGGATGGCTTTAAGCAGGTTAATGACACGCTCGGACATGACATGGGCGACTTGCTGTTACGGATGGTCGCTCAACGACTCACGGGTTGCTTGCGCGGCAGCGATACCGTCTCGCGTTTGGGTGGTGACGAATTTACAGTAATTTTACCTGCAATTAGTAGAGTTCAAGATGCTGCCAGAGTTGCAGAAAAGACTTTATCAACCCTATCTCAGCCTTTCATTCTCAACGGACAAACTATCTTCGTAACTGTCAGTATTGGTATTAGCATCTATCCTTTTAATGGGAACACTGTAGATACCTTAATTAAAAATGCAGACTCTGCTATGTACCGTGCTAAAGAACAGGGTCGCAATCGATTTCACTTCTTCTGATCCTATTTTCTTGAGGAGTTGCAGTTTACTCGTTGTTAATTAATAAAAATTCGCTTGCTCATTAGTTATTAAACAGTTGCTATTAAAGAATAACGAATTCATTAATCAATAAAGAAATTTAAAATTACTTGTAGTCTTTCTAAAAATATTGCTTCAAAAACTGTAGATGACCTCTACAACCGGGCAACCCTGTTCAGTTTATGGTCTATCCTGTTCAGGAGTGCTTTTGCCTTCATGGAAGGGACGTTCACAGCCCGTTTTGATTTTGACTGGAGAATATTTAGAATCGCCCAGTCGGGTGAATGCACGCAAAGAATTAGTTGTAACGATAGGAATGTAAGCCTCTGTTCTTCCCCAGCTGATATGAGAAACAGAAGCGATCGCCTCTAGTTGAACTGATTTCACGAGGTGTTCAAGATGAACGCAATTCCAACTTCTATGCGGATCGAGACCCACAACATTCTCGATGCAAGCGTTTATAGATTGAGCTAAAGGAGGACAAGATGAATTTGACAGCAACCATTATTGAACCTGACAATCAAAAAACTCAGATTCTCAACCCCATTGAACGACCTGAGATTACCCATAGTCTTTCGGAAAATGTCGTTTTGACAACCGTAGACGATTTTTACAACTGGGCACGCCTCTCCAGCTTGTGGCCTATGATGTTTGGGACTGCCTGCTGTTTTATTGAAATGATGGGGATGTTTGCAGCCCGTTTTGATTTTGACAGATTTGGCTTGAAACCTTGGGCAAGTCCTCGTCAAGCTGACTTGATGATTACCGCAGGCACCATCACTATGAAAATGGCTCCAACATTGGTGCGCCTCTACGAACAAATGCCAGAACCCAAGTACGTCATTGCAATGGGTGCTTGCACGATTACCGGCGGTATGTTTAGCGCAGACTCACCAACAGCGGTGCGGGGAGTCGATAAGTTGATTCCGGTCGATGTTTATCTGCCGGGGTGTCCTCCCAGACCAGAAGCCGTGATTGATGCAATTATTAAACTGCGTAAGAAAATTGCCAATGACTCGATGCAGGAGCGAGATATCATTGCTCAGACTCATCGATACTACAGCATTCGCCACCAGATGAAGGTAGTTTCGCCAGCCGTTACGGGTGAATATTTAGAATCGCCCAGTCGGGTGAATGCACCCAAAGAATTAGTTGCAACGATGGGATGCAAGCCTCTGTTCTTTCCCAGCCGATTTTAGAAACAGAAGCGATCGCCTCTAGTTAAACTGATTTCAAGTTGAACTGATTTCAAGTTGAACTGATTTCACGAGGTGTTCAAGATGAACGCAATTCCAACTACTCCGCAGACCGAGATCCCCGCCACGACCCACGATATTCTCGATGTACAGCAAACACACTGCTGCATTGTCGGTGGAGGGCCTGCGGGGGCTGTCCTAGCGCTTCTCCTAGCCCGTCAAGGCATCCCAGTGATGTTGCTAGAGGTACACAAAGATTTCGACCGCGATTTTCGGGGAGACACGCTTCATCCATCGGTGATGGAAATCATGGATGAACTCGGTTTGGCGGATCGCTTGTTGCAGATGCGTCACACAAAGGTTCCCAGTCTTACTCTGAAAACGACCGAGGGGCCGATTCGATTTGTTGACCTCAGCCACTTGAAGACGAAGTACCCCTACATCACCATGCTTCCCCAGGTAGATTTCCTGCAATTCATTACTGAAGAAGCGAAACGCTATCCAAATTTTCAGCTGGTGATGGGAGCGAACGTACAGGAGTTGATTGAAGAAAATGGGGTCATCCAGGGTGTACGCTACCGGGGACACGGCGGCTGGCATGAAGTCCGATGTCAAGTGACCATTGGCGCAGACGGACGCTTCTCTCGCATCCGCCAATTAGCCGGGATGGAACCGATCAAGACTTCGCCGCCAATGGATGTGCTTTGGTTCCGCTTACCTCGCAAAGCGGACGATCCCGAAGAAACAATGGGGCGCGTTGCTGGCGGTCATCTTTTGGTTCTGCTGAACCGCTTTGATTATTGGCAGGTTGGCTATGTGATTCCTAAGGGTAGCTATCAACAGTTGCGGGAAGCGGGTTTAGAAACTTTGCGTCAGTCTGTAGCTGAGATATCATCCCTGTTTGCAGACCGGATGCAAGAATTACATGATTGGAGCCAAGTGGCGCTGCTTACCGTCGAGTCTAGCCGCGTCAAGCGTTGGTATCGCCCTGGTTTGCTGCTGATTGGCGATGCGGCTCACGTCATGTCGCCAGTTGGTGGAGTTGGCATTAACTACGCGATTCAGGATGCAGTGGTCGCTGCAAATGTGCTGAGTGAGCCGCTGAAAAAAGGACAGTTGCAAGAAAGCGACTTGGTGAAAGTACAGCGCCAACGGGAGTTGCCGACGCGGATTATCCAAGCCTTTCAGTCTTTGGTTCAGCAGCGGGTTATTGCGAGGGCGATTGACTCGACCCAGACATTTAAGCCGCCATTCTTGCTTCGGTTACCGATTTTGCGCGACATCCCGGCGCGTTTGATTGCTTTTGGCGTCTGGCCTGTTCGTATCAAGAAAAGCTTAGAAGCAACTTAGCTCCAATCGCACTAACTCAAAGACTTGTAGCAAAGTACACAAAGGAGAGAAGAAGATTTCACGTTTTCAACGCTTTTTTTCAAAAGCATTAAGGGGATTTGTTGCGGACAAGCCGTAAAACGGTATTAGCGTGCAAAGGGTGTTAACTGGAAAGCTTGGGTTTTGCCGTTATAAGTACCGATGCCAACAATGACTCCGCGATCGCTAATGTCGGTGGCACTGGTTAAATCCCAACCCGAATTAGCTGGAATGACGTGATTTAGGTCAATCATGCGATCGCCACTGTAAAGAAAGGCGCGGGGGATGCGGCTGGCATTCTCTGCTTCACCGACCACTTGCCCCTGATTGTTGATACTGTGAGCAATGCTGCTTTGTCCCCCTAAAGTTCCGAGGTCGAGCATCTTGCCATTGTTGTAGAGGAAGGCTTGAGGGCGATGATTCGCGGTGTCTGCCACGCCAACTATCTGACCTTGGTTGTTGATACTGTTAGCGGTGCTGCTTTGTCCGCCTAACGTACCGAGGTCAGTTTTTTGACCGCCGCTGTAGAGGAAAGCTTTGGGAATGCGATCGCTATTTTCTGCGGAACCAACGACTTGTCCGTTTTCATTGATGTCGTTAGCGTAGCTATTCGCACCTCCGAAAGTGCCGAGGTCAATCTTCTTGCCGTTACTGTACAGGAAGGCGTGCGCCTTATCGTTGCGAGTCTCGGCAAATCCGACTATTTGACCTTTACGATTGATACTTCTGGCATCGCTGCTTTTACCGCCAAAAGTGCCAAGGTCAATTGTCTTGCCATTTTTATAAAAAAAGGCGTGATAATTGTCGTTGGCAAAGGTCATCACACCGACTATTTCCCCGTTGTCATTGATACTCGTAGCGGCATTGTAGCGGCTGTTAATACTGTTAATTTCGGTCATTTTGCCATCACGATAGATGAAGGCCGTTTGGGTACTGTCGTTAGGGTTAAAAAAACCAACGACTTGACCGTTATTATTAATTTTTTTAGCAACGCTGGCACGGCTATTAAGGGTGTCCAAATTAGTGATGCTGTAGCGTTGATTTACGGGGATTTGTGTCTGTGATTGCTGTGCGTTACCTGATGCATGAAGGGAGACGCGGGCAGCAATCATCAATCCACCGAGGGAAGTAATAATTCCTAAAATAGCGATCGCTTTATGAGTGAAATTCATTATTCCGCGATACCTGAAAAATCCAAGGGAAAGGCAAATATTGGTTGTGCCTGTTCTCCTCGACTAGCGATCGCTCGCGATAGTTGCTAATTCGATCGGAATCCCCCAATCGGATTAGTCATTTCTACTGGTATCCCGCTGCTTGCAACGTGAACAACCGCGCGTAGCGTCCTCCAGCTTTCAATAACTCCTCGTGACTTCCTTGTTCTATCACCTTTCCGGCTTCCAAAACTACAATCTTGTCAGCCATTCGTACCGTCGAGAAGCGGTGGGAAATTAAGAGAACCATCTGATTTTTTGTTACCGTCCGGAAGCGGTCAAAAATCATCACTTCCGCTTCTGCATCCATCGCCGCTGTTGGTTCATCCAATACCAAGATATCCGCTTTCGTTCGCATAAAAGCGCGAGAAAGGGCGATTTTTTGCCACTGACCGCCAGACAGTTCCGTTCCTCCTTTAAACCATCGTCCTAACTGAGTCTGAAACCCGTCTGTCATCGTTTCGATAAAAGGTTTCGCCATGCCTTTTTCTGAGGCAATTTCCCAGTGTTTTTCGTCTTCTAAGTGGTTGACATCCCCAACACCGACATTCTCTCCTACCTTGAACTGGTAGCGAACGAAGTTCTGGAAAATCACGCCTATCCGTCGGTGCAGCACTTCAATGTCCCATTCCGGCAAATCCAAGCCATCAAGTAAGATGCGCCCAGAATCGGGGGCGTACAATCGAGTTAAAAGTTTAATCAGCGTGGTTTTTCCAGACCCGTTCTCTCCGACAATCGCTAGTTTTTCTCCTGGTTTCAGGTGTAACGAGACTCCATTTAAGGCGGGTTGAGGGCTTCCTGGGTAGGTGAAATAGACATTCTCAAAACGCACCCCATCATTCGGAAGTACACCCTGAGTTGCCATCCCCCAAGTTTTGGGGATGTCTTGTTCTAGAAACTCGTAGAGGTTGGAGAGATACAGGTTGTCTTCATACATTCCCCCAATGGAAGTGAGGGCGGCGGAGAAGGTAGACTGTCCTTGCCGAAACACCATCAAGTACATCGTCATGTCGCCGAGAGAAATCCGACCCGCGATCGCTTCTAGGACAATCCAGGCGTAGGCGACATAGAAGGCGGCGGTACTCAAACTTCCCAGCAAGTAACCCCAGACTCCTCGTCGTAAGGTTAAATCCCGGTCTTCGCCGTATAGTCGTGAGAAGATGTCTTGATAGCGTTGCAGCAACATCGGCCCCAACTGATACAGTTTCACCTCTTTGGCATAATCTTCCCGCGCAATCAGTGTTTCCAGGTAGTGTTGTTGGCGGGTTTCCGGCGATCGCCAGCGGAACAAGCGAAAAGCTTCCCCAGAAAAGCGCGTTTCGGCGATAAAGGCAGGTAAGGCAGCTACAACCAGGACTACCACTGCCCAAATCGAGAATTGCAGCAGCAAACCGCCGTAGGTGACCAGCGACAGACCACTCTGAATTAAGCTGAAAGTCCGGCTGACTAGCGATAAGGGACGGCTGGATGCTTCCATCCGCGCCCGATTCATCTTGTCGTAAAACTCGGAATCCTCAAAATGCGTGAGGTTGAGTGTAAGTGCCTTTTCCAAAATTAAGACATTCACCCTTTGACCCAGCAACACTCGCAGCAAGGACTGACAAACGGATAGACCTCTTTGACTACCTGCCAGCAACAGGACAGCGATCGCTTCTAATCCTACATAACCTAACGCTGTCCAGCGATCGCTTTGCAAGCCGGTTTGAGAAGCCAAAACTACCCCATCGACGATTAACTTGCTGACATAAGCAACAGCCCCTGGTAGCAAACCGGCGAATAAGGTGAAAGCGGCAAGAACGATCGTGAGAATGCGGCTGGTAGTCCAGACTAAACTAATCGCGCGATCGCTATATCGGAAAACTGCTAAAGATTGGCGTAAACGTTGCCCAATCAATCTGAAGAGATTAAATTTCTGACGACTCATAATCTATTTATAACGTCGTCTAGGCATCAGAACGAGCAACGGCAATCGTCCCTAGAGGCGGTAAAACGACTTCTAGATTGAAGTAGCGATCGCGCAACACTCCCGCAAGCGATCGCAATCCCCATTCTTCACTCCGACGATGACCAACGGCGATAACGCGAATTCCGGTTTCTTCCACAGCCGCTGCTGCTGGCTGTCGTAACTGTCCAGTAATGTATAGATCGGCACCCCGCACAGCCGCCTCGCGGATTAGCGCATCAGTCATTGCCCCAACGACTGCGACTCGCTGGATGTCGCTTTCACTACTCGCAAGAGTTTTATCGTATCCGCCGAAGATTTCCCGAACGCGATCGCAGTAACTCACAAAACTCTGTACAGCAATGTCTCCAATCGTACCAATCGGTCGTCCTTCCTTTTCTCCCAACACCTCCAATGCCGACATCCCCAGCACATCGGCAAGTCGAGGATTAAAACCCAGTGTCATGCGTTCGTCAAAAGCCAGATGATACGCCAAAATACCCATATCCGGTGCTAATCTTCCCGGTTCTAGCTTCCAAGGACGATGTAAAAATAAAGCATCTATTCGTTTAGATTTCGCCCATTTTTCTAACCCCGCCCAAGGTTCTAAGGCTAATCCTATCCGACGAATCGGGCGCGTTGAAGGGTGATAAATGCCACCTTGGTCGTCCCCAAAGCGATGAACGGCAAAGAATCGATCTAAAAATTGTGCAATATCATCAATAACTATCATGCTCCCAGCCCGTGTAACTGTATTTGCGAGTGAATTTCACCTAAATCCGCACGAAATCTGACCCTAACATTGGAATTGGGTGAAAACAAAATTATCATAATTTGGCGGCTGGGCAGAGGAAAAGAAATTTGCACCCTCACAGGGCATTCAGAAATAGTTTTCTCTGTTGCTTTTAGTCCTGAGAAACAAATGTTAGTTAATGGTAGTAATGACAAGACGGCTATTGTTTGGCGAGGTTATTAATGAAAGGGAAATGGCTAGTTCTACTGGAGGGCAAAGAATCCTATCTTAGGAATCTTACCGATTTACTTCGTTCACCCGAATGCAGTGTGATTAAAGAAGAGGGGAGTTATTACCTAAGTTCTTCACGCTTTGACTTGATAACAGATGAGGTTCAAGTGTGTGCCTGTGCCACTGAACTTTTGATGCGGATAAATGCAGCGGCAATGGTTTATTTTGGAGATGTTAAACCATTTACACTTGATGTCATTGTTCGAGTTGATGAAGACGGAAAGAGGAATCGAGAGTGTCTACTTTCAGCAACTTGGACTATTGAAGACTTCGGTTTCGATATCCAATGGGATGGAAGTGAGGACTTTTCCCAACACCCTAGCTACTTAGAAACTTGGATCAAAATTGCAGGTGCAGAGCCAGACGATAAAATAAAAAAAGTTTTTCGGATTTTAACTGAGCGTAAAGACTGGGTTAATCTTTACAAAGTTTACGAAGTCGTTCAAGAAGACGTTGGTAAAAGAATCACAGAAGATGGCTGGGCTACCAAAAAGAAGACAGAATGCTTCTCTCGGACGGCTCAGAGTCCTGGCGCGATTGGCGATGATGCACGTCACGGGGTTGAGAAGTCTGAGCCACCGAAGAATCCTATGTCCTTACTAGAAGCACAGCGTCTCATCATAGTAATTGTGAGAAAGTGGCTTGAGTGGAAATCCAAAGAACAGAAATAGTCAGTAGAGCCAACAACGCGATCGCCAACCCTGTTTTTGCTAGAAAGCAATCGCTCTCAACATCTCACGCTGAAATTTATAGCTAGGGATCGGTAGAACTGGAAATCGGATGGATCGAAGAAACTTGCTGCAATTTTTGCGCTTCCAGCACTTCTAGCCTAGCCAGCGATGTAGCCGCGTCTGCTAACTGTAAAGCCAGATTTACCCGACATACGGGATCTGTTGCTTGCCAAAGATCCCGCGACAGACAATGTACTCGATAGCGAAACATTTTAATGGAGTATGACGGGATGGCTTTAACAGTCATGGTTACAATCTCTTTTCTACAGAAGCTTGAATGTCTAGAAGTACCCGTGCTGGCTCTAGATAAACAAATGTCAGTATGATTACTTGTTCGTCCGTACTGATTGTCACATCATGAAGGACTTCTTGCGGTAAAACCCGTTCATGCCTCACCACTACAGTGTATTGCCCAATTGGCAGGTCATCAAAGCCCGCGTCTGCATGAATCAGGTCAATTGTCTCCTGAGCGATCGCTTGCCCATTTTGCCTAAGTAAAGCGATAAAGGCAATGCCATCAATTGAAGTCAGGGCATGATTCTCCTGATTGCGAATCATGACATAAATATCAGACATTCACTCAGACCTCTGTTTCCAGTTTCATGAGTGTATCCGATAACAAACGCGATCGCTTTTTGGTTTAAAAAGCAGTAATTTGTTTAAAGTAGCACTACCAGCACGATCGCTTTTGTGTTCAATAACGCGATCGCAGCAGTTACAGAAAGCCAGCGACAGGGTACCATTGCTGTAGCAAACCCCAATTGAGAGGCGCTATGTTCATCAGCCTGATTGCAGACTACGGAACCGGCGATCCAGCTTTTGCAGAGGTCACGCAACGTCTTTTGATGGCTTTACCTTCCTCCCAGATTCACTGCCTCTCGGTTCCTCCCTTCAGCACCTTGGCAACTGGTTTCTGGATTGCTCAACTCGGACTCAATCCTGGTCCCGAAGAGCGTCTCATTTATCACAACTGCGCTCCTCGCCAAGATGACCCAGAAGCACGGCAAAACAATGAAGGCGAGGGATTAACTTATGCGCTGTTGCCTAATGGCGTCAAAGTAGTGGGTGTGTTTGCTGGTTACACGCTCTCTTTTATCAAAGACCATGCTCAAGTTTTGCAAACAGTCAAGGTTTCTAGAGGCGGGTCGCAGTTCCGTTCGCGGGATGTGTTTCCTAATGCAGCCGCCGCGATCGCTCAGGGAGATACTAGCTATTTAGGAGAAGTCTTAAACCCTAGCCAAATCCCCGATGCACCGAGCGATCGCGTTGCCTGGATCGATGGTTACGGGAACATCAAAACCACAATTCCCGCTGATACCCTCAACCTAAAACCGGAAGAAAAAGTAGTGATTCGGGTCGGGGATGTCGTGAGCGATGCCGTTTACTCTGACGGCAGCTTCCGGGTGCCACAGGGAACTTTAGCATTTTCACCAGGAAGTTCCGGCTGGAATGCTGCGAAGGATGGAAAGGCTATCCGTTGGATGGAATTATTTTTGCGAGGCGGCAATGCTTGGGAACGCTTCGGCAAACCCCGCGTGAATCAGGTAGTGACACGACTCTAAATAAGGAATTAAAAATTATCCTTTCTGAATTTTTAATTTGCCGTTTCTAATTCTATAGCGGCTCTTTCGGAGCATTGCCGATTAGCGCTTGCACCAAATTCCAAAATGCCGAAATAAATGCCCCTCCTAAGACAACGAACATCAACATAGCAAGCGCGGCAAAGGGAGAGGTAATGAATAAAACGATGAACGCCAGCAATAGAATCGTCAGTAGTGCCTTGTTCATAGATATTTTTTCCTTCCGATTCAGGTCTACTCTCAAAGCATAACGAGAGGGTTTGTTGTCGCGTCCCCTTCTGTGTGCTGAATTAAATATCATCACACTGGGAGATGATCTACATAGCGAGTCACTCTTAAAGAAGCCAGGAAGCTGCTAAGAGCAAGAGCCGCTGTACTTTGTGCCGCTACGAAGAACGCGATCGCCTTTAACAAATCTTGGCTATCCCAAATCGCCTCTAGTGAATTATTATCAACCAGAGATAGAAGTAGCACCAAAACTGATTTGCACCTATGGCTTATACCCCTAAAATCTTGGCATTTGCAGGTAGCACCCGCACTGATTCGTACAATAAAAAGCTGGTACAAGTTGCTGCGAACGGAGCGCGGACAGCGGGAGCTGAGGTGACATACGTGGATCTGCGCGACCTGCCGATGCCACTATACGATGAGGATCTCGAAAAAAGCGAGGGAATGCCTGAAAATGCGCGGAAGTTTAAACAGCTGATGATCGAACATCAGGGACTTCTCATCGCTTCTCCGGAGTACAACAGCTCAATTACAGCCGTTCTGAAAAATGCCATTGATTGGGCGTCACGTTCAACCGCACCAGAGGAACCCCCGCTCGTGGCTTTTGCGGATAAGGTGGCGGCGATTATGAGTACCTCACCGGGAGGATTGGGCGGTTTACGCTGTTTAGTCCACCTGCGCTCGATCCTGGGAAATATCAGAGTTATTGTTCTTCCCGATCAGATCGCGGTGCCTAGAGCTTTTGAAATATTTAATCCCGACGGTACGATGAAAGATCCCAAACAGCAAGAGTCTGTCGAGAAGTTAGGTGAAAAAGTTGCTCACGTGGTGGCGAAGTTGCACGGATGAAATATGGCGCTAAGAGCGATCGCTGATTTGCTAAGCCTAAACTTGATTAAAGTAACTACTTATGAGGCTCTAACCTTTTAAAAGCTCTTAGAACAACCAAACACAGCAAAGCCCCAATTAAGCTCATTTGCCATAACCCACACCCAGCAGCAATTCCTAAAGCAGCGGAAACCCAAGTAGCCGCAGCCGAGGTGAGTCCACGAACTTTAACACCTGTTTTCGATTCGTCCTGAGACTCGCGTAAAATTTCTCCTGCGCCTAAAAATCCAACCCCGGCTGTAACGCCCTGAATGACTCTGCCAAGAGCCTCAGCACTTTCTTGTGCCGTACCGATTTGGAGGGGCACGAGAACAAAGAATGCTGAACCCAGACTGACCAGCATATGGGTTCTTAAACCAGCTGGTTTGTTCTTGAGTTGGCGCTCTAAGCCAATAGCCGCTCCAACCAGCAAGGCAAGGCATAGCCTTAAGAAAATTCCTAAGCCATCATTGGGAGAAAGGATGTAGGTTTGTGGCAATGTTGTGCTACTAAAAACGAAGTTTCAACCAGTCTAGTTTACAGGCTGGTTTATATAGATGAATAGAAGGGGAATGGTTAGCTCGCAACCATTCCCCTTTGATTCGCTAACGGAGAGGGGGGGATTCGAACTCCCGGAACCTTTCGGTTCATCCGATTTCAAGTCGGACGC
Source organism: Trichocoleus sp. DQ-U1 (assembly GCF_039961925.1). Classification (NCBI taxonomy): domain Bacteria; kingdom Bacillati; phylum Cyanobacteriota; class Cyanophyceae; order Leptolyngbyales; family Trichocoleusaceae; genus Trichocoleus; species Trichocoleus sp. DQ-U1. The sequence continues at coordinate 13,405 of NZ_JAMPKB010000034.1, forward strand.
AATCGACCACTCTGCCACCTCTCCAGGTGTGTTTTTTTATCATATCAAGGTTGTGGAATTTGTTACTACTAACTTAAAACAGGTTGGATCGCTGGCTCGGTGCGATGGTAAAGAATCTGCTCAGATGCAACGGTGAAGTCTTTCCCAACCCAAATCAGGGAGACTTGGGAGACGATACCGCCTTGCAGAGAGACGAGAGAGAAATTATGCAGGCGGTTCGTCTCCGTTTGGATAATCCGAGGTACGCTGGCTGAATTTAAGTAAACGGTTCCCTCTGCGCTGACATAAACTGGGGTTCGCAAGTGGATCTTTGTGTGGCGCATAGTGTGGTGCATATGACCAAAGGTGACGAGGGGAATGGTTTTCCCTGCGTCGCGAGTTTGGGCGATCGCATCTGCAAAATCCGGATCGCCATAGTCGCCACCGATAGGATGCCAATCTTTGCCACAGGGGTCTTCTGGGCGATCGCCTAACCCGACAGGCCCATTGTGACCTATAAAAATAATCGTTTCAGAAGCAGCACTCTGAGCCGCTGAGAGAATTCGGGCGGTTGACTCCTCGAAATTCTTCACCCCATACCGTTGTTCGTAGAACTGGGCATTTTTCCAGACTTCTCCGCCCCAGCTAAAAGGGCGACTCCCAACAACTGTTAAATTCAGGGCGGGAAAATCAAGCGAACCGTAACCGACATGGGTTTCTCCCAACAAATCCATCTGTTGCTGCACCCGGTCTTCTTTCTGGCGGTCGTAGGGACACCGACTTCTGCCCCAATCTGAGGCGCTGTACCAAGCGTCATGGTTGCCAAATATTGCCGCTTTGGGAAGATCGAGAGATGCGATCGCTCTCACCACATCCACCGACTCATTGCCGAAATCCCCTACAAATAGCACTAGGTCAACACCCAGATGCTTGAGGGCAATTTCATCATCGCTGTCCCACTGGTCGTGAATATCGCCAACAACCGCAATTTTGATGGGTTTTTCCGGGTTCCTCTGATTGCTCATCCTATCTTCCTCGTCGGTCTTTCTCCAGCATAAAAAAGCATCGCCTGTTTTCGCAGTATCCTCTGGTGTAACTCCTTTTTTTTGTTTGTGAGCGATCGCGTGATTTGATTTTGCCAGGAACACTTGCCTGCTTGGGCGGGGTCTAGAGCGTTGTTCACTTTCGACACAATTCACCGCCAGGTAGCACAAGCCGATGAGCGATCGCACTGATGCATCTAACTCTTATTGAGAACCGCTATATTAAAGCAAATTTTCTCTGACCTGACTTGCCCACAAGTTTTGGTAAAAACAACTATAATTACTGATTACACGCCTAGCGATTTGATTCCCCCAAAAAATTATCACTGTGTTTACTACTACACTTCCTCAGCGTAATTTTGCTCAGACAGCGGCATTCCCTCACGATTTATTTGAGGCAATTAACGCCCTCAAAAAAGAGTTAAACGCTGTTATTCTTGCTCATTACTATCAAGATTCTGATATTCAGGATGTAGCAGATTATATCGGAGATTCCTTAGAGCTTTCCCGAAAAGCAGCCAGCACAAATGCGGATGTCATCGTGTTTGCGGGGGTTCACTTTATGGCGGAAACTGCCAAAATTCTCAACCCCGACAAGTTGGTACTCTTACCCGACCTCAACGCCGGTTGCTCGTTGGCAGACAGTTGTCCTGCGGATGCTTTTGCTAAATTTAAGGCGGCTCACCCCGGTCATATAGTCGTTTCTTATATCAATTGCTCTGCCGAAATTAAGGCAATGAGCGACATTATTTGCACCAGTTCCAACGCAGTTAAACTGGTTCTTCAGATTCCAGAAGACCAGCCGATTATATTTGCCCCCGACCGGAATCTGGGACGATATGTAATGGAACAATCGGGGCGAGATTTGGTGCTGTGGCAAGGTAGCTGTATGGTGCATGAAACCTTCTCTGAAAAGAAGATTGTCCAGCTAAAAATTGAACATCCAGAAGCTGAAGTTATTGCCCATCCAGAGTGCGAACCGTCGGTGTTGCGCCATGCCAATTACATCGGTTCTACTTCAGCACTGTTGAAGTATTCTCAAGCAAGTTCCACTCAGGTATTTATTGTGGCGACTGAGCCGGGAATTATTCACCAAATGCAGAAGCAGGCACCTAACAAGCACTTTATTCCTGCACCGCCAATGAACGACTGTGCTTGCAATGAGTGTCCTCATATGCGGTTAAATACTCTGGAGAAGCTGTATTTAGCGATGAAAAATCGGGCACCAGAAATTACTTTGCCAGAAGAAACGCGAGTGGCGGCGCTGCGTCCAATTCAGCGGATGTTGGAAATGAGCGCTTAGTCAATGTTGGGTCGGGAACGAAACCTGATGGAAAAGAACCCCACCCCCAGCCCCTCCCCGCTTGCAGGGAGGGGAGATGGAGTAAGAGACGCAGGCGATCGCTTGGTTGGGGTTCTTCATTTCGGGGGATCGATTGGACTTGGTATAACAAGCAATAATGAACGATGAATGAGCAACGAATTGAATGGCGATGAATAGAGAGTGCTTGATCGTTTTTACTCGCTATCCAGAGCCAGGAAAGGCAAAGACTCGGCTAATTCCGGCTTTGGGGGAAGAGGGCGCTTCAAATCTTCATCGCCAGATGACCGAGCATACACTCTCGCAGGTGAGGGAACTGCAAAGCGCTCGCGCGACGAGAGTGGAAGTTTATTTTACTGGCGGCGACCAGCAGTTGATGGAAGACTGGTTGGGAGCTGATATCATCTATCAGCCGCAGGGTGAGGGCGATTTGGGACAGCGGATGAAGTCGGCGTTTCAAACGGCTTTTGCGGCTGGAATGGAGGGTGTTGCCATCGTCGGTACTGATTGCCCTGGTTTGGATGCGAAAATAATGGCGCAAGCATTTGAGCAGCTAAACGGTCATAATTTAGTTTTGGGACCAGCGATGGACGGCGGCTATTATTTAATTGGGTTGCGGCGGATGATTCCAGAATTGTTTGAGGAAATCAACTGGGGAACCTCGGAGGTGCGAGAAAAGACGGTAGCGATCGCTATCTCCCTTGGTTTGGCAGTTGCTTATCTTCCCCCCCTATTTGATGTTGACCGTCCAGAGGATCTTGCAAAAGTTACGAGTTTTGAGTTTTGAGTGATAGAAGCGGCAAGAATTTCCATTATTATTCCCGTTTTGAATGAAGCTGCTGACACGATTCGGTCAACATTAGCGAGTGTTCAGAATGCTGAAAATGTGGAAGTCATTGTGGTAGATGGGGGAAGTCACAATGAAACGGTTGCCCTGGTGAAATCCTGGGGTGTTTCAGTTGTGTCTTCCACTGCTGGACGTGCTTGCCAAATGAACGCGGGTGCAACGGCTGCGACAGGAGATATCTTGTTATTCCTCCATGCAGATACCTCTTTACCGCCTGAGTTTGAAAAATTAGTGCCTCTGACACTAGCCCAGCCTGGAACCGTTGCGGGTGCCTTTGAACTAAAAATCGATTCTCCAATGCGATCGCTACGTCTAGTTGAAAAGATGGTGAATTGGCGATCGCGCTTTCTTTCCCTACCCTATGGCGACCAAGCTATCTTCTTAAAAGCTTCTTTATTTCAGGATGTTGGAGGTTTTCCCGATCTCCCGATTATGGAAGATTTTGAATTGATCCGTTGTCTGAGACGTTTGGGGCGAATTGCTATTGTTCCGACTCCGGTACTGACTTCAGCCCGTCGCTGGCACAAACTTGGGGTTCTGAAAACTACCCTGATTAATCAAATAGTAATTCTCGGCTATTTCTTGGGAGTTCCCTCATCTCATCTGGTTAAATTTTATCGTCCTAAGAAGTGAGCAGACCCTTTATCTAAAATTTGATAAAAATAACCTGAGTTCGGGATAAGGGAGGAACAAAACAGATAGACTAAAAGTTCTAAATTCTCATCCATCGGCTTTTTCCATTTTTAGTCTAGAAAAATTGTTCTGCTGCGTCAATGACTTCTAGCAAACCTTTGAATCAATCTCTTGAGTGCAAACTTCTTAGTATAGCAGTCGAAGCATAGATTAGGACCTTAGGCGAACGGCTGTATCTACTCGTTCGCGAAAATCTTCGATAGTCCCAAGCGATTTTCTGACTCGATTTTTAATCGGAAACCAGTAATGCTCAATATCATTTAAGTCGGGAGAGTAAGGGGGTAAATATTCGAGTTCACAGCCAACCGATTCGATGAGTTTTCTAATTTTTTCGGATTTATGAAAGCTGGCATTATCTAAAATCACCATTTGCCCTGCTTTTAACTCAGGTACGAGTTTATCAGATAACCATTGCTCAAACACGGCACGGTTACAAGAGCCTTCCCAGGTTAGGGGCGCTATCAGTTTCCCTTGGCATAAGCCACTTATCATACTCACTCTTAGGCTTCTTTTCTTAGATTTTAAGTCGTGGAACCTTTGTCCTTTTTCATTCCAGCCATAACCATAATCTTCTCTATTATCTATGCCTGATTCATCTACATAAACTCGCTCTTTTAATTTTTTTTGGTCGATTTTTAAGATAAATTCTGTTCTTTTCTCTTCATCTTTTTCTCGATATCCGTAAGTTTTTTCGGGTAAAACCAATCTTTTTCAAGCCTTTTCTAATTGTTCGCTCGCTGATTTCTTCCGTCCATGCTTGAGCCATCTCTTGTTGAGTTTGACTACCATGTTTTTGGGCAAACTCTCTAAATTTCGCTAAATCAGTGATTTTCGCCCCATACCCTTGTTGATATCCCTTCTTGGCTCTATAATCTCGCGTTTCTTCTCTTTTGTTAAGCCATAAGTTTATTGTATTTCGACTAATGTTGAAGATTTTACTAGCTTGGGTTTTTCCCATTCCTCTATCTATTGCCCCTATTACTTTTATTCTCACGTCGTAACTGTAGGGAGCGGGCATTTTTTCTCCTGTTCACTCCTTTCTATTATTTCCTAACCCTTGCTTCGCTTGTTATAACAGCTGTTTGTTAAGTCACACAGCCTTTAGCAGCCGCTGATTGCAACTGTCAAACCACTTAATCTTTAGTGGAAACACAACCGAAAGGTGATGAGTGGGAATTCAGCACCGAGTTAAATAAATCTGAGTTTGCCTTGGATGAATGAAGCCTTATATTTGAAAGCTGTGCAATCATCTCTGCACGGGATGAAACCTCAAGCTTACGGAACATTCGCTTTAAAGCTTGCTTCACAGAATTTTCAGTAATCCAAAGTTGATTGCCAATTTCTGCGTTGGTTTGCCCCAACGCCACCAATTCTGCAATTTGCAACTCACGAGGTGTTAAACGTTCGGCTTTGCCGTTCTGAAGGAAACCGCTATTAAACGGTTGGTGCTGTGACTTTCCTGCAAAAATGCTTTGTGAATCCACTGTTGCAACCCAACTCGATAAGTGCAGGCAGATGGCACCTAAATCGACTAGATTTTCGCTATCAAAGGCAGGCATTATTTTGTCACGTGTGCAGCCGACTACACCTACGATTTGATCGTGATTAATGATAGGTCCTGCCATCACATGCCAGTGATCTGGACGAGGACAGATTAATTTCCAAGTCTTGGGGGTTGTCACTAATGCTTCGTGAACCGGAGCATAGCGCTCTGCTTAGTAACGCGCCACAGGGTTATGCTCAATTGAGAGTGCAATTTTCAAGATTTTCTGAAAATTGCGATCGCTTAAGGGCAGTTGGTTAAAGAAAAAAAATTGCCCATCGTTTCGCTGCAAAATATTCACCAATTTTTGGCGCGATTTGCGATCGCAGGTCGGATTTGCTATGGGTTTGGCGAATGGCTGACAACAGAGGCTCTAAGGAACTTGTCATACGTGAAGGGGTCTAAAGTGTACCCGATCGAGGTCTAGAAGCATTAAGGCGCTCAGCCTATATTAGCTTTAATCTCAATAATCCCCTGATATGACTATCAATCCAGAAATCGCTCGCACTTCTATCCGCGCGATGCAGGTCGGCTTTTATGCGACTTCAGTCGTCTTTAACCTATGCTTGATTACTCAATTATTAACAGTCGGAATCGCCTACTTTATTAGTCCTGCATGGTGGAATATTCACGTTTGGTTAGTCCGAGGGTATGGTGGACTGTCGTTACTATTACTAGGATGGTCATTTTCCACCCCATTTCCACCTCAAATACAACGCCTCACTGCGAGTCTACCCGTGCTGCTGGGACTACAGTTTCTCACCATTCATCTCAAGAGTCCTTTGCACCTAGAGATACTACACCCTTTGATCGGGTTTTCGTTACTCTACGTTTCTTCAAGCCTTGTCCATCGTGTATGGCGCAGCCTATCGCTCCATCATCAGCAGAATGAGCAAGTTTAAGAGGTAGAGATGACACAAGAGGCAATCTTTAGTCCCTTCTTTGCAACAATGTTTCTGACACTCTTAGTCTGGGTGTATATGTACATTCGTCGGATCGGTTTCATCAAAAGCCAGAAGCTCCGTCCGCAAGACCTTGTTGCATCTAGCACACCCGCACAAATCTGGCCGCGAAACGTATCCAATCCATCAGACAACCTAAAAAATCTGTTCGAGATTCCGATACTTTTCTATGCGCTCGTGCTATACCTTTTCGTCACAAAACAAGTCGATGCAGTGTACGTAAACGCCGCGTGGATCTTCGTTGTTTTTCGGGTATTGCATAGCGTCGTCCACTGTACATTCAATCTCGTTATGCTTCGGTTCTACCTCTATCTGTTCGCTACCCTCTCGGTTTGGTTCATCGCGTTCCGCGCCGCCCTTACTCACTTTGGCGCGTAGGTATGCTTTCATAAATTTGCGTCATGTATTCAGCCACTTGGGTTGAGACGTGCGATCGATCCCAGACATCAAATTGAGATTGGAACAATCATGTAAACGGTGGACAAACTCTGGATGTGCGAATCGAGCAATCATCTCCTAATCCGTCAAATCCGACTGAAAAAATCGCCCTCTAGGAGAAGAAAAAGCGATCGCATTCTCACGATAACTGAATGTGAAAATGCGATCGCGAAGCGCCGACTTTGTCGGTTCGCCCATTAGAATCCCGATCCCAACCACTTGGCAAAATTGTGTTTTTGGGCGTCGTCAGGAGACTCCACTGGCACAATTTTGTAAGCACTTGGGCGCGGATCTGCTAACGTCACCAGTGGCATCCGAAGTTCGTCTTGATGGAAAACCGTTACCTGAATCGTATTCCCCGGTTGGTAGTCTTTCAAGCGATCGCTCAAAGAAAGTGCCGTCACTCGGAAGCCGTCAATTGCTAGCAATTCATCTCCCGCATCAATCCCTGCTAACTGAGCTGGAGAACCCACTTGGACAAATTTGATCGCCTCGCGCCCATTCTCTGTCTTCGCCGTCACACCGAGAAAAGGAACGGGTTCCTCTTCCTCAACCACTAACCGCAAACCGAAGGGATTCAGGTACTCGTCAAAGGGTAACTCTTCAGTTCCATCAACGTAGCGCTTAAAGAAGTCGCTCAAATCCATATCAGCGACTGATTCTATAACTTGCTGCAATTCTTCTGGAGTGAAGCCGGTTTCCGGCTGTCCAAACTGCTGCCACATTTGCCGCATCACATCATCGAGCGATCGCTGATTGCTATGACGCCCTCGAATCAGTAAATCCAGCAAAAAGGATACCATCGCCCCTTTCAGATAGTAGGAAATCTGGGAATTCCCACTATTGGCATCCGGTCGATACAGCTTAATCCAGGCATCAAAACTCGATTCACTCGCCGGTTGTACCAGCCGCCCTGGTGTCGTTTGTAACCGCGAGATTTCCTTGCCTAACTCCTTCAAGAAAGACTTTCCATCATAGATTCCCGCCCGGAACGGAATCACCAAGTCGTAATAACTGGTCGTCCCCTCACTAAACCACAGAGAAGGCGTATAGTTTTCCCCAGTATAATCAAACACTTCCAATCCTTTGGGACGGATGCGCTTCACGTTCCACAGGTGAAAGAACTCGTGGGCGACCAGCTGCATGAACCGATTGTACTTCTCGCGATCGCGGAAACCGAAGCGATTGTAATTCAACGTGCAAGCATTCTTGTGTTCCAAACCTCCAGCACCCGTGGAAGCTAAGTGCAACAGAAACACATATCGGTCATAAGGTAAACCTCCAAATATCTGGGATTCCACCCCAATAATTTTCTGCGTGTCCTCAATAATCCGCTCTGGTTCGGCGTTCCCCTGTCCCCAGATGGCTAACTCATGAGCTTTTCCCAAAACTTCAAAATGATACAACTGGTGGCAACCAATCTCAAAAGGACTATCCACCAGCGTGTCAAAATCGGGCGCTTGGAAGGTGTTCGCTTGCCCATCCGCCGTGGGTAATGGAGTTGTGACGCGCCATTCGGGTTTGGGCGGCACAATCGTCACTAGAATGGGTTGTTTTTCAAATTCGGGTATATAAAATAACAGAGCAGCACTGTTAAAATAACCGTGAGTCCCGTCCAAATGATTGGTTCGCACTGTTAGTTCATTGGCAAACATTCGGTAACGCACCGTAACTTCCGACACACTGTTTGTCTCTATTTGCCAGTGATTTTTGCTAAGCTTGCGCCACGCTAAAGGTTGTTCGCTGGAATCAGCCGAAAAGTCTTGCAAATGTTTAGAATACTCGCGCACCAAGTAGGAACCAGGAGTCCAAACGGGCAATTTTAAATCGAGAATCGGTGACTGCCAGTTTTGTACGGTAAAAGTTACGTCAAAAAGATGCGATTCCGGCTCCCGTATCGCCACCTGGTAATGAATTTTTGGTGCGGTATTGGATAAGCGATCGCGGCGAACAACTGTTGCTTCTGTCATTTTTAGCTTTTATCAATCGTAGATATCCACTAATTTAACTAGCAATTTTTGGTCAGTGGTTAGCCGGTAGTCAGAAATTCGGTTTTCAATTAGTAGAGATAAGGATTAACGACATAAGTCCTAAATGATTCGCGCAGGGGAGATCCTCAACTTCGCGAGAGAAGCCAGGGATCTGAACATCTGGAATCTCACGACTAAACTCGTCCTGCTAGATGCGTTAGCTGCTTGATGTTGAGAAGATGGAGCGTCTCCTGCGCTGGATCGATTTTAATCCAACCTTTACTTTCCAGTTTCTCGATAATTTTGCTAGTGTCTTCAACACCAATATCTGTAACGTTAGCCAAATCTTTAGAGGGAATATTATAGATTTCCATTCCTTTTTCTGTGGCTTCGCCATAGTTTTCTCCCAAAGCAATCAGCGTGTTCGCTAATTTTACGGCTGGGGGTTGATGACGCATTTGAAAGCGGAGATTCGTTTGGCGCAGACGCTTCACCATCAGTTGCAACATTCGGTGGTGCAACTGCGGATCTTTGAAGAGGGTTTGAATGAAGCGTTGGGCAGAGACGCTGAGCAATTCTACGGGCGAGAGGGCAATCACATCGGTTGAGCGGGGAGATTCATCAAGAATTGCCATTTCCCCAAAAAAATCGCCTTTGCCCAAGATTGCTAGGGTAACGACATTCTCCCCAGAGAGCCGTCGGACTTTCACCCAACCCGACACGACAAAATAAACTGCGTTTCCCCAAGCGTCTTCCATCAAAACCGCTCTGTCTGATGGGTACTCGTGTTCGACTGCGACAGACAAAAGCCATTCTAATGTCTCTGGAGCGGCAGTGTTAAAGAGGGGAAACAGCTCAGAAAAAGCTTTGGTCTGCATGAAAGGAAGTGTGAACTATAAAGTATGAATTATCAAGTTTAAAGTTTGAACGAGCAAGTCTGGAAAATACGATTATCTAAGCCGGGATATTCGTCGATTTATCCTTTATGATTTATCCTACCCTACTGCAACGGGTGCGAATTCGTTCGTGCAGGCTAAGGCAATCGGTGGCACATTACAGCCTTGATTTCATCCATCGCTTCAGCGATCGCGATTTGCCTCTTGCTTGGAGCATTCATGCTTTTCTGTTCAGCTTTCAGGCAATAACAGGCAATAAGCTGGTTACTCCTACGCTCTTCATTACATCACAGATGAGCCATATTGTCCTTTGACTTGGGATCAAGGTTCGCGCGATCGCTGGGCATTCGTTTGAGTCCTTCCAGTTGTTGCTCGATGCTCGTAAGCAAGTGATGCACGGCTGGCAGGGCTTCTATCTGAGCTGGGTTTGAGGCGGGATGGGATGAAGTACGGAGAACTGAGTCTGAGGCGCTGGCATGGCATATCTGATTCATCTTGCGCTGGAGCTTCTGGGCAAGATTCAAAGCTTCCCCCCAGAGATTTTCTAGTTGCTGCTGCTGATAAGCTCTCAAAGCTTCTCCGCGAAACACTTGCATAACTGCCTCATCTCCGTACTCACCAGGGATGATTTGCAAGCGCAGTAACAGATGATTGTGCTGATAGCATCGCTCAATCTCCACCATTTTGGTTTGTTCGACTGGCATTAATTGCAGATTTCCGATTCGCTTTAGCTCGTCGATGACTCCTTGAAGTATGGGTAGCGCCAATCCTGGGATCGCAAACTGCAAGACATTGTTTCGACTACAGAGAATGTTTCCTTCATAGAGCTGTCGTTCGCAATCCAGCCGATCGATGGTTCCATTCAGCACCCGCTTTAACAATTCTTTTAACATCTGCTGGGGCGGTAGGGCTGCCAGATTAGCAGTGAAACCAGATAAGTGATGCTGCGATCGCTCTTGCCATTGGGGGGAGGGATTGCCAGCGGGTGAAACTGTGGCGTTGCGCTTCACTTGCGGCGATTTTCTCAAAGGTTTTTCTGGAGCTGGTTGCGGCACTTGAGTGTTGGGGCGATCTGCCTCCACTTCGACCAGTTCTTCCGGACTATCGACAATCAGAGTTGGGAGGGTTTGCCGTTCTATCGGATCGGAATTTTTGCTTGGGCTTTCTCGATCTGGCTGCGTGTCTAAGTGTCCAGTTGCCGGCGTGGGCGGTTCGGTATGGGCTTGTTGTTTCCCGATGCCCGTGTTGTGTTTCAAATACGCGCTGAGGATTGCCTGGAGAGCGTCAGCGGCTATCGGCTGGGTTTCTAACGAGTAGTTTTGATAAGTTAGGATACGACGGACATAATCCAACGAGACTGTGTCTGTTGGATTTACCATGCCCAGTTTCAGGCAGGTGCCTTCTAAGGTGATGGGCAAAATTTGATAGTACAGACAGGCTTCAAAGGGCAGGAGCTTGTCAATCAATCTAAACATTTGATTTGCATCTATCAGAGCCACCCAGGAAAAGAGTGGAGAGGGTATCAGCACCAGTAGTAATTACCAGCCGCAGCTTGGTTACTCCGAGTGCGGTCATGGCGAGTTACAGAACTTGAATTGTGAATATCCTAGATGCCCCTGCGATCGAGTTTCAGCTATTATCTAGCACATTGTTCTGAATAAATCAGTTTTATCCATATAGTTATAGTTATGCTACCCCTCTGGGAAGAAAATATTGCTAGTTGTCGGAAACTAGGTTAAGAATCGCTCCGCAAGGCTTGAGCGGCTAGATAAAGTTTGCTCCATTCGCCCATGACTTGGTGATTTTTCAGGTTCAACTCAGCAGCGATCGCGTCTAGGGTTTTGCCTGCTTTTAAACCATCAATTAACTGCCGCTGCACGGAGGGGAGAGTGGCGTAGAATTGCTCCCACTCGATTAGGGTCAACCCCAGGTTGTGTTCTTGCAATGACGCTTCTAGCCAACTGGCAACTAATTCTGGCTGGCTTTTAACGGCAAAGACGCGAATGGCATGGTAGCTGACTTTTTCGCGCAGTCGATAGACTTCTTTGATCTGTAGGTTTAAGGCGCTAGCAATCGCTTCTTGGGACTTGCCTTGCAGATACAGTGTCAGCCAATCAGCAGCAGATTGACTCACATTTTCGGCTAGATAGTCTTTAAATTCCTGCTTGACCGTGGTGCGTAACGCTTGTTGTTCTTCCCAAACTTGATTTTCTTGGTACTGAGTGACTGCTTGAGCGTCTAGCAAACTCACCGGGCTGTCTGTTTCATCGGGCGTCACTTCTTCGGAAACCAGCCGTACCAGTTCGCCATCGGGTACGTGAGTCATGCCGCCTCGCTGAGAACGCCGTAGATAATTCACAAACCGATACACTAACAGCGGTTGGTTGCGAATCGGCCTGAGGCAATACTCTTCGATACTGGTCATCAGTAGGGAATTGCGGAGACGAGTATCACTAGGAGTACATTGGGCAATCCAAGCAATTTGCTGTTGAATGTAGCGATCGCTGTGTAATAGTTCCTGAATTACTTCTTGCAATACATCGACCACTGCCCGCTGGCGATCGCGCGAAAGCGCCACCCAAGTACGGATTTTATTGCGAAGCAGCACTAAGCTGCCCAACCGAGTCGTAAGATTCCGATAGGCACGCTCTGGTCCCACGCCTAAATAGCGCTGCCGTAAAATTCGGTAACGATATTCCATTGCTTGCCGAGCAATTGTCATCTGGCTTGGGTTCAGGGCTTCAAATCGTTCTAAATCTTCTCCGATCAGCCAGCGCGTAATACTTTCTTGCATTGCTGCGCTAGAGTCGGGATAGTCGGCTACAATCTGCTCTCGCCAATTCTGTGCCAGTTCTTGGGCCAGTGACATGGAGTTTTGAGTATTTAGCATCGTTTGAGTTTTCAGTTTTGAAGCCGGAAATTCAGACAGAGGAAGACTGACTTCAAACTCATTTTCCTGATTTAAAGTTTGCTCTACAAACCTCATCTCTCACCTCACCCATTTAAGGAGCAACTGACCTCTATTTCATCATGTCTACCTTGAGATAGAAGTGATCGCACCACCCTGGATAGTTTGACTCCTAACATCTATGGAGTGAGATTTTGATCTTATTGCCTTGTGCGTTGAATCACAACATTTAGTTGGTCAACTCATGAGCGATAATGTTAGATTTTGTTAAGTAAAGAATGATTAAGAAAGGTTTACTTTTGACGATGAAAGCCACATTAACAAGATTCAGACGGTGCTAGACTGATTCCCGACTTCTTCACCCTCAACTTCTCAAAAAACTATGCAACCAGAGCAGACAATCGCTGCTGGGCAACAGTCAAAGGAGGAACAAGAACTCATTTTGAATCCAGTAGACCATGCGATCGCTTTGTTTAACCGCTCCCATCACTTAGTCTTGTTTAATCGAAAATTCAGTCTTCTTTGGGGACTTCCCCCCGAATGGCTGGGTCTACAGCCGCATTGTAGCGAAGTCTTGGCTGAAGTGGTGGCACAGGGATATTGGTCGCAGCAGCAGAGCGAACAAATCGCTTCAGCCCTTAGCGAAACCGAAACAGAATACATTTCCTTTTCCATACAGCAATCTAACGGTATCTGCCTAGAGATAGATACCACACTGACGAGTGATGGGGGACGCCTGTTTACCTTCCGCGATGTCACCAGGTATCAAGACTACCAGGTAACTTTAAACGCTGAGGTGAGGCGGTTGACTTTTTTAGTAGGTTTGATGGAACGGTTGCAGCCTGCCAGTGACTTGCAGACAATCGGAAAATTTGCACTTTCCTATCTGGTGGAGACAATGGGTGCAGCGTTCGGCGATGTCAAGGTAATTACGGGTCAAGGCATTGATGCCTATGCCGATATTCTCACCAATCAAATTTCTGGTCGATTCATCGCGACTCACGGCGAAGCTGCCGTTGCCGAGATGCAAGCCTTTCTCGATCGAGGGATTCCCTATGGTCAAGGGTTATTGTGGCAAGTCGTAGAAACCGGCAAGCCAGTATTTGTTGACGATTATTCTAAACATTCCCAGGCAGTGTCGGCATTTCGCCATCCGGCAATTGGTCAACTGGGCATTTTTCCCATTCCTGCCGCTAATGGCAAGATTATTGGCGTCTTGACGCTGGAATCTCGCACTCATCAGAGACTTCAGGACGCTCCCCAACAGGATATACTCCTGGTCGCTTGTCGCACGCTGGGCGTTGCCATTGAAAGGGCACAGGCGCAAGAACACCTGCGCGAAATTAATCAGAATTTAGAACGGGCTTCCCAAATGAAGTCTGAGTTTCTGGCTGCCATGTCCCACGAACTGCGGACACCCCTCAACAGCATTTTAGGGTTTTCGGACTTGTTGCTGCGGCAAATCGCCGGTTCTTTGAACGAACGCCAGATTAAATACGTGCGGGTGATGGAAGAAAGCGGTCAACACCTGTTGCAGTTGATTAATGACATTCTGGATCTCTCCAAAATAGAAGCTGGAAAGGCAGAACTCGAACTCCAGCCAGTTTCCATCCTGGATCTTTGCAGGCAGTGTTTGCAAATGATTCAACCCCGTGCGGATAAAAAGCGACTTGCCTTAACCCTAGAAATAGACTATCGGCTGGGGCAGGCATCTTTAGATGAACGCCGTGTCCGCCAGATATTAATTAATTTGCTCTCCAACGCTGTCAAGTTTACCCCAGATCGCGGGCAAATTAAATTGAGTGGACGACTAGCTTATGGCACCCAGTTGATCGGGGAATTTCGACCGGATCGCAGCCCGGTGAATCCTAGCACGCCTTTCTTGTGTCTTGAAGTCAAAGACTCAGGTATCGGGATTTCTAGAGATAAGTGGCATTTGCTGTTTCGCCCTTTCCAGCAGGTGGATGCTTCCTTAACGCGGCAACATGAAGGAACTGGGTTAGGTTTGGCGCTGACGAAGCGACTGGCGGAACTCCACGGCGGCACCGTCTCTCTGGAATCGGTGGAAAATCAGGGGAGTACGTTTCGCGTCTGGTTGCCGGTAACGGAAATGAGTCAAACTTTGACAGAGGCAGCGAACCCAGTGCCAAGCCAACAGCAGTCATCACTTCTCAAAGGTGGTGTATCTTCTGGGAATGCCAAGCGAGTTTTGGTGGTGGAAGATCAAGCTTTCAATCAGGCATTGATTTCTGATGTACTTGAATTAGAAGGGTATGCAGTTGAGTTAATTTATAACGGTCGCACGATGATGGAAGCGTTGCAATCGCCTTTTGTGACGCCTAAATCGCTGCCGCACTTGATTGTCATGGATATCCAACTACCGGGGGTGGATGGGTTTGAAATTATCCGTCAGCTCAAAGCCAATCGCTTGTGGAAGTCGGTGCCAGTAATTGCAGTAACGGCAATGGCAATGGCGGGCGATCGCGATCGCTGTTTGGCTGCTGGGGCAAATGGTTACATCAGTAAGCCAATAGATATCGATCTCCTCACGACTACCGTCCGCTCTTTTATGCAGGATTAGAACCCCAAAGAATCCATGAGGGGCAAGGATATCCTGTCCCTATACCCTATACCTTATTTGAATCTGCAAATTGAGAGGTGTGGCAACCCTCTAGGTTTACGGGGTGGGATTCACCCTTACTGCATCCAATCGAGAATTGTTACCACCAAAGGGCTATCTATCTTTGGGAGAAAGATCATCTCTTGATCGGTTTGTTTTTCGATCTACCAGATGGTTAATTGTCTTTACCGAAGTCCTGTGTTTCAATAATGTTAAAGTTCTCTCAGTTACCGGCGACCTCGGAGGAGTTAGATTTCCATCTATCTACCTACCTGTACTGAAAGAAAACTTGTCAAGCTTAGGAATCGTCAGGGGCATCTAGTTAGAATTACTGGTTCAGCGAACAACTGTTTTAAGTAGTTACACTGAAGGAAAATCATAGGCGCGAGTGTAATGGTGGCTAACAGAAGTAGTTTTCCATAACAGCGTCATTTGCACTTATATTGTCAGTCCCATGACAAAGCCCTTGCCGCGCATTCTGTTAGTTGATGATGAACCCAATAATTTATTGCTGCTAGAAGAGTTGTTGTATTCACAAGGATATGAAACTCTAATAGCTTCATCAGGCGTTCAAGCACTGGAAGTTGTCAAAGATTTTCAGCCAGATTTGATTTTACTGGATGTGATGATGCCGGATCTGGGAGGCTTTGAAGTTTGTCGCCGGTTGCGGGAGGATGCAAAGCTACAAACGGTGCCGGTGATTTTTTTGACGGCTTTGGATGATGAAGAATCCAAGCTTCGGGGGTTGGAAATATTAGGTGATGACTACTTCACCAAGCCGATTAAAACTACTCTCCTTTTGAAAAAGATTGCAAATACTCTGCGTTTGATCGAGATGCGATCGCAGCATTCCGGGCAACAAATGCAGGAGAAAATTAAAGAGAAAACGAAGCGTCAACTATCAGCGGCATGGCAAATCAATGAATATCTCTCAGAGAAGTTTCGGCTATTTGTGCCGGATCAATTCTTAAGGCGCATTGCACCCGAAGGGGTAGAGTCAATTCAACTGGGGAATGCCAGGGAAGAAGAACTGACGATTTTGTTTTGTGATATTCGAGAATTTACCGCGATCGCTGAAACTCAAACCGCCAGCGACACCTTTGAGTGGCTGAACGCTTTCTTTACCCAGATGAATCAAGCGATCGCCATCAATTATGGATTTATTGATAAATTTCTGGGAGATGCGCTGATGGCGGTGTTTGACCGCACGGGAAACCACGGACAGGATGCTTTAAGTGCGGCGGTGGCGATGGTAGACAGCTTAAATCGGTTTAATCGCGATCGCCAACAATACAACTTGGAGCAGCCAGTGAACATTGGTATCGGCATTCATACAGGCGTTGCCATGATTGGGACAGTGGGTTCAGACCGGCGCATGGACTCTACTGTAATCGGCGATGTCGTGAATACTGCCGCCCGACTAGAAGAATTGACAAAGCTTTACGGCTGTCACATCCTTGCCAGTGATGCCGTTATTGCCCAGATGAGACAACCGGAGTTATTCAAGTGTCGGTTGATTGACCGGGTGATCCCTCGCGGTAAGCAGCAAGCAGTTGACCTCTACGAAGTCTTGGGTACGCAAACTCAACTGTTCCATCAAGCAAAGCTACTTTATTAATTCATCTGAATTAATGCAGCTAGGTGATGGTGCAATATAAAGCTTATCTGGAACACAGCAATAGTGTGTGCCAAAGTGTGTTATTTATGCATCTGAGAATTGCTGCTATAGGATCTGGATAACAGCCGCAAGATTTAATGAATTGGAAGCTATATAGTTTTGCAGCTTTACAAGCTTAATTTATACTCAGCGGTCAAAGACTTCAAAATAGACTTATGTATTTTAAATTACAGATTTGCTGCAAGTTATATCCCTAGAAAGAAGCTGCGGCAAACGGTATGCAGTTATTTTAGTTATTCAGGACAGCCAATCTGAGACATAAAAAATTTCCTGGGAGTCTTCTATATCTCCTGGGTATTTTTATGCACAAAACAACCATTAATACCTGGACATAAAATCAATGGAAGCTCAAGAAAACGTACCAGCGAATAAACCTAGCGGGCAGTTGGTGATCATCGGGGGTGCAGAAGACAAGGAGGGAGACTGCACAATCCTCCGAGAGTTTGTTCGCCGCGCCGGGGGTACTAAAGCTCGAATTGTCGTCATGACCGTGGCGACAGAGCTGCCCAGAGAAGTGGGAGAGAACTATATCAGAGTGTTTGAGCGGCTGGGAGCCGAAGACGTTCGTATCGTTGATACTGTTGAGCGGGAAGATGCAACTTCAGCCACTTACTTAGAGGCAATTGAGAAAGCCACTGGTGTATTTTTTACCGGCGGAGATCAGGCTCGCATCACCAGCATTCTCAAGGGTACCCAGATCGATGAGGCGATTCACAGACGGTACGCTGAAGGAATCGTGGTGGGAGGCACCAGTGCGGGAGCTGCCATGATGCCAGATGTCATGATCGTTGAAGGCGACTCTGAGACAAATCCACGGGTTGAAGTGGTAGAGATGGGTCCCGGTATGGGCTTCTTGCCAGGAGTGGTCATCGATCAGCATTTCTTACAGCGTGGGCGTCTGGGACGGTTAATTTCTGCCTTGGCACAGCAGCCTGCTGTCTTAGGATTTGGGATTGACGAGAATACAGCGATCGCGGTCAGCGATAACAAGTTTGAAGTAATCGGGGAAGGAGCTGTCACGATTGTCGATGAGTCAGAGCTGACCCATAGCAACATCGGTGACATTTTGAAGGATGAGCCTTTGGCAGTTTGCGGAGCCAAGCTTCATATTCTTCCACACGGATACAAATTTGATCTGAAAACTCGCAAGCCAATTCTTGATTAATTGAAAGTAGGGTGGGCACTTTCCATCCTACTTTTTAAATGCTACCTGTGCCTTTAAAATCTAACTGCCGAGGGATGTCTTTTTTACCCATAAGCTTCTTATACTGGAAGTAGTATAAGAAATTACATATCCTTGTAAAGGAGCTAAAAATGAGCGTAGAAGATAGAGCCAGAGCGGTTGCTAAAAACATAGAAGGCAAGGTGCAAGAGGGGCTTGGTCATGTAACCGGCGACCAAAAAGACCAAGCAGAAGGTCAGATAAAGCAGGATGAAGCTGCTGCTATGCATCTAAAAGAAGACCTCAAAGATAAAGCAAAAGAAATTGTAGATCGAGCTTAGGTTTTGTATCAAATTTTCAAGGGGGAAACTCCACAAATCTTAGAAAACCCATTTTCTTAAAGGAAATGGGTTTTAAAGTTTTTTATTAAAGAAATTTTAGCGATTTGGGCAATGGCGATCGCAAATGGTAGAAAGGCAACGAACCATTCACCATTAAATCCAATAAAAAAGAATTGACTTGACTCTGCCCTTTGATAGCTGAAAAGGTTATGCAATCGAATTAGGCTCAAGTAAGCGAGTCGCCAAGTTAATAAAAAGGGTGTTTAAAAACGGGAGATACTCAATGAGCAGAGAGATAATGACCGATGCAGTCCGTGTCAATGCGAGAAAAACGGATGCATTCGATATCTTTAACTTCAAGCATTACATGGGGCCAAACCCGTATTTGCAGACGGGGGCGCTAATATTCGATTTCGCCCTGACTGAGTACGCGCAACCTCCGGCGATTAGCGATTATGTATCGATTATTGGCGATCGCTACCCCCACCTGCGTGATGAAACCTACGAATCTCATGCCCAACTGTTCGCTCGAACCGTGTCAGAAGTGGGAAAACTGGACATGGGGCTGCACCTCAAGCACTGGAGTATCAAGCAACTTCCCGCTTGCACGAAGATTGCCGTAGAATCACTTCATGCACGCACTAGTCGGGCAGTCGTTTACAGTGTTTGGGATTGGTTTGAAGCGATCGCTCAAGGCAAAGATTTTCGGATTGACGATCAGTTCAAGGCAATGCAGGATCAGTTCCGCTACTCCGTCTACGGCGGGCCGACAGTCTATGCACTGTGGCGTACAGCTTATGAAAAAGGAATTCCCGTTTTTTATCTGTGGGACGAAGGACTGGTTCAATATGGCTATGGAAGAAAGCAGATTCGTGGGATAGCAACGACTTTTGACTGCGATAGCCATCTGGATTCGGACTTTACCACTCGCAAAGATGACTGCAAAGCTTTCTTAGGTACCTTGGGATTCCCCGTTCCCAAAGGTGACATCGTCGCTTCACTGGAAGACGCTCGCGCAGCCGCTAGAGAGATTGGCTATCCCGTCGCTGTGAAGCCGGTAGTGGGCCACAAAGGAATTGGGGTAACGGCTGATGTGCAAGATTCAGAAGAACTGAAATATGCCTTTAGCAGGGCAGTCAATGCGATTCCTAAAGAGCAGCCAGTCCGGATCATCGTCGAAAAAAGCTACAAAGGGTCAGATTTTCGGATGCTTTGCGTCAATGGTAGATTCGTCGCCGCGACGGAACGCCGCGCCGCATCAGTCGTGGGTGATGGACACTCGACGATTGCGGAATTGATCGAGCAGGAAAATCGGAAGCCAGACAGGATAGATACACCAACGTCGCCAATGGGCAAGATCCAGTGCGATGAAGCGATGGAAATGTACTTAGAAGAACAGGGATTAGGTCTGGATAGCGTGATTGAAAGCGATCGCACCGTCTATCTTCGCAAAGTTGCCAACCTATCGGCTGGCGGCTTGAGCATCGATCAGACAAGCACTGTTCATCCTGACAACATTATCCTGGCGCAAGACATCGCCCAGCATTTCCGGCTAACTTGCCTGGGTATTGATGTCATTGCCCAAGATTTATCCAAATCTTGGAAGGATGGTGAGTTTGGCATCATCGAAATCAACGCTGCCCCTGGCATCTATATGCATCTTAGACCCGCCGTTGGTGACAGCGTCGATGTACCTTCCCATATTCTGGAAACCTTCTTTGACTCCGCCGAAAAAGCCAGAATACCTTTCATCACCTTCAACCGAATCTCAGTTCAAGAACTTCAAGAAGTCATTGACGATATCCTGATGCAACACCCCGACTGGACAATTGGCGCAGTTTGTCGGGATGGAGTTTTCGTCAATCGTTCCCAGAAAAACTTGAACAAAGATTACAACAGTAACGTTCAAAACCTGCTCCGGAATCCCCAGCTCGATCTGCTGATTGTCGAGTACACAGAAGACGTACTAGAGGCAGATGGGATGTTCTACTACGGGAGCAATCTTGTAATCTTGGATAATCCTACGGAAACCGAGATGATGCTGGCGAGAGACATTCTCCACGACTCTACTGTCGTGATTAAGGAAGGAGACACTATCTCCATCCGCTCTCATGGCTTGCTTGAACAGTACCAGCTTGGCTCAGCCGAACCTTTTTCGCGGGTTTATCTCAAAGAAATTCCGAAAATCTCGCCTGAGTTTGAAGTCAGACACTAGATCCTTGGTACAAGTCTCTGGAAGACACAAGCGAGCAGATTTGTAGCCAAACCTCTCTCCGTATCGGAGAGGGGTTTGAAGATAGTTCCCCTCGCCTGTCGCTTTCTAAGGGGCGATTCTGGCTAGGTCTAAGACTGCTTCGAGCAAAATAAGTCCCTTGAGTTCGCATCTTGCACCGGACGGTTGAAAGCGCACCGGCAAGCACGCAAACGAAACTTGCCGGGAGCAGGTTACAAAACCTTTAATGTTCGCTTAGTTCGCGCTTTTCCGGCTGGGAATGTTTGTCTGGATGCCAAAGTTGCTAATCTAGTACCGTTGATCGAAAAAACGGCTGAATAATCAGATGGAAAATATTGATTGGATGAATGTTACGGCAGGCGGGATGGCGATCGCAATTTTTATAGGCGGGTTGACCATGATGTTCACGGATCTTTGGACTCGCAAGAAAAAATAATGGATATCGTCTCCGGGTGAATACTCCGATTATTTATTCGCCCCTCTATTCATCGCACATCCATCGCACATCGCTTTAAGCTTCATCGCGCCTCTATTTCTAAGTTAAAGAAATTTTCTTGCGGAACGTTGGCTTCTGTCAGGTCGGCACCCTTGAGCATCGCCCGACTCAAATCCACATCCGTCAAGTCTGCCCCACTTAGGTTGGCTCCCCTTAAATCCGTTCGCGTCAAGTCTACCCCCCTCAAGTCGGCTTCACTTAAGTTCACCTGCTTCAAGCTAGCTCCCGTCAAGTCTACTCCTCTCAAGTCGGCTCTACTTAGATTGGCTCCCTTCAAGTCGGCTCGCGTTAAGTCTACTCCTCTTAGATCCGCCTCGCTGAAGTTCACCAGCCTCAAAATGGCTCCCGTAAAGTCCGCCCCTCGTAAGTCGGCTCCGCTCAAGTTGGCATCATCCAGGTCAGCTTTCCTCAAGTTAGCTTTGCTTAAGTCTACCCCTCTCAAGTTTGCTCCTCGTAACTTTGCCCCTCGCAGATTGGTCGCCCTTAAGTCGGCTCCGCTCAGATTGACTCCGCTCAAATTAACCCCAGGCAGGCATACACCCGCAGCAATCAAGTAAGCTCCAGCTTCACTGGGGTCAAACTCGTAGGGAAATTGAGTCTCTTGCGTGTAGACAGCTTTTTCTAGAATGGTTCCCCTCAGCTTGGCTTTACTCAAATCGGTTCCAACCAGATTGGCACCCGCCAAGTTAACGTTCTCCAAATTTGCGCCGACCAGATTTGCTCTCATCAAATTTGCTGCTTTCAGGTCGGCTGACTTTAAATAAACTCCACTGAGATCGACTTCACTCAGGTTGACGCCGATGAGTAAAGTGCCAGAGGCAATCAAGTAAGCCCCCGCTTCCTGAAGGTTAAAGTCTGGAGGGAATCGAGTCTCTTGATTGTAGACAGCCTTTTGTAGGATAGCCCCCTTTAGCTCGGCTGCGCTCAAGTCCACTCCTACCAGGTTCGCTCCAGCCAAGTTAGCATTTTCCAGATTAGTTCCAACCAGATTCGCCTTTTTCAAGTTGGCTCCGCTCAAGTTGGCTGCTGTTAAATCTGCTCCAATCAGGGTGGTTCCACTCAAGTCTGCTTTCGTCAGGTCTGCCTCGCTCAGATTTGCTAAATTGAGACAGGCTCCACTTAGATTTGACCCATTCAGGTTTGCCTCTGTTAGGTCTGCTTCTATGAGATCTGCATAACTGAGGTTCGCCTCGCTGAGGTTTACCCTTCTTAGGTCTGCTCCCCTCAGCTCCTTCCCTTTAAGAAAAGCTCCCCTGAGTTCAGTTTCTTTCAAGTCTACAATCACGGCGTATGCCCCCTGGGTTTGTGCCCCCTTAGGTATTGGCTATTCAAGTCAGCTCGAATAGGTTTTTCCCCGCTCGGATTTTCTGGAAATGTTTTTAATTGTTTTTTCAGCACTTGAAAAATAACCGCTTTCAACTCTTAAGTTATTATTCCCAGTGCTGAGCAGCTGATTACTAATCATACGCGAAGTACAACTTTTCACTCGCCTGCCGATCGAAGATAGATGAGCAGCCGCCGAGCGATCGCGGCATACGCTAGCAAAGAGATCGCATGGTAAAGTTTACGAGCGATCGCAACACTTAGTTTTCTGCTTGTCGAATCCCCCCTCCTTCCATTCACCTAGCGCTCAATCCTGACTCCACCCCTTCGAGAGTTTCAGGTGGTTAGTCCTGGCTGGCTGACAAATCTTTGCGTCTGGGTTGGATTGAAGTGGATGCACCCCCAACAGCAGCCAGTGTTTCGCTCTATTGACTCTCCAAGGCTGCACCTACGCTCCCGCACGGGCACCTACCGCTTTTGAAGGGGTTCAAGAATTTTGGAGAGTCTTGCAGGTCGTCTGCTTGACCCTAAACTAGCAGTTGTTTCCCGAAAACAGGCTTCATCGCTATTTGATTCGAGTTTAGAGTTCAAATCCCAGACTGTTCTAAGGAGTCTGGGGTTTCATCTTTAAAAATTAGTTGAAAGTGCTATACCTGGGTTGTTGAAGGGGTCACGATTTCCTCAGAAGTATTCACTGCTAACGGTAAAATGACAGTGAAGGTGGAGCCAATGCCTACTTGTGAAACTAGCTCTATTCTTCCTTGTAATAATTTTACCAACCGCGAGACAATCGCTAATCCTAAACCTGTACTTTCCGGAAGGAAAGACTTTTCTTGGGGGATAGAGCGAAAGTAGGGTTCAAATATACGAGCTTGGTCTTCTGGAGGAACGCCGATTCCCGTATCGCTGATAGCGATCGCCCACTCTTTATCTGATAGCGTTTGGCAGCTTAATTTAATCGTTCCAGAGTCGGTGTAACGAATCGCGTTACTCAAGAGATTAGTAATAATTTGCTGGAGTCTCAGCGGATCTGTCAGCACCCGATCGGGGGCGCATGTGGGGTGTAGTCCTTCTCGAAGAGCAGCACAGCTATCGGCGCTAGCTGAATCGTAATCAACGATTATCTGTAGCTCCTTGGAATCCGCCAAAGGTTCTACCATTTCCAGGATATTCTGAATTAAAGAGCGTACATCTGTTACAGATGGCTGCAATTTCATTTTCCCCGCTTCATAGCGAGAGATTTCCAACGCATCGTTGATTAATCGAAGTAGCTGTCGTCCATTTCGTAGCACTTTCTCAATGTGTTCTAGATTCGGAAGGTTATCACTCTCCTCCTGCTTCCGTTGTTGTTGGCGTAAAAATAAATCTGAGTAGCCAATAATTGAAGTGAGGGGAGTTTTCAATTCGTGGGCTAGATGAGAAAGGTTATCTTTATTCGCGCGAAGCAAACGAGTTAATTCTTGATTGGTCAATTTTAACTGACTTTGCAACTGTTGGAGTTCGTGCAATCGCTCATCCATATAGCTTTTAAAACATTGAGCGATCGCTTCATCCACTACTGTATCAATCAGACGAATGACTCGGATTATCTCAATCGGTGATGAGTCTAGCAACTCTCCCTCTAAGGTGGAAACGATTGTCTCCCGTAAAATTCGGTATTCACGGACAATTTCTACTGGATCGTAACCTTGTTCAGCCCGAAGTATACCATGTTCTAAACTTGCATCTACTAACGACTGAACATCACTGTCTTGCAACTTAGAAAGTACAGTCGCTAATGCCTTGAGGACACGGGGGAGGCTGTCGCGCAAACCCTTGTAAGATAATTCTGCTGCGGTCTCAATTCGACTATCAGCACGGACAGCTTCAATCCATTTCTCTACAATCGTGGCAGATTTATCGAGCAGTAATTGACTAAAATCCATCATTTTTTGGCGCTATTGACTCGTTTACAAATGCTCTCCATAGACTAAGATTAGCTTGGGGAGTAGCTAATTTGTTTGTCCTTCTTGTTTTCGCGCCCAAATACTTCGCCTATAAGCTCTTAAAATGTTTTTAATCAAAAGCCACCCTAAGGGTTAAAAACTTCATTTTCAGGCGTTCATTTCTTCATGTACGCGGAGATGATCGCAGGGAATTACTTCTATTAAAGCTAAGTTTTCAGTAGAACTTTTTGTTGGGTTAGTATGTATTTCTAGTTGGGAGTCCGGTAAGGCTTTAAACAATAAACGTTGACCAGGGAAAACAATCCGTTCAAAGTTTAAGTTTTGAGTATTATCAAATTTAACAATTTGAATCTTATTTGTGCAATTTGTATAAAAACAAAGGATTTGTTCGGAAGGTTGAGAAACCAAAGAGGAGAATGCTGACATCATATTGGGTGCCCTGAACGAACGATAAAATTGGCTGATTAACAAGATAGATAATATAAACTTCGACTGCTTCAAGCGGCTTCTACCTAAAGATGGGGTTGAAGGAAGGCAAGATGTAGTACAGAATACAAACATCACTAGAATGCCTCAAAAAATTCGTAAACTATTGTGAATTTGATGGAGAAGCGATCGCTAGAAAGTTATGTCTTCGGAAAGGTGGACTGTCTTAAAAAGGCGTGCTAAGCTTATCGGTTAATCCGAGTAAGTCAGCCTAATTCAGCGTCTTAGCAAGCGATCGCTCTGTATAAGCGCTGGAACGGAGGAACCAATTAATGGGGCGTATCTCTGCCAGGAGTAAGGCAAAAGGTGTAAGGCGGAATAAAAAACTGTTTATTCATCCTTCATCCCTTATCCCTTAGAGAAGAGCATCTCTCAGCTCTAGCCCGTCAGCTAACTTCGTAGGCATTGAGAGGAGACTGAAGAGTCAGCATTTTTCATTTTTTGAAATGTTCTGAACTTGTCAGTGTCCCGGCTGGTACTGCTCTACTTTTTGTACCTGAAGAGTGACTCTGAGGAGCTTCATAATGATATTGCAGCTGAATTTGTCTGCGATTGCAGTTGCTGGACAGGTAGCCTGGAAACGGGCAAAACCCGTTCTGATTCGGGATGTCGTCGTCCTCCCCGCCCTTGGTTTTTTAGGAATTATCGTTCTGTGGTGGATTGTTGCGCTTTTCAAGCATGAATTAATACCCACCCCACCAGAGGCGTTCGTCAAGAATTTAGACTACATTATGAACCCCTTTTACCGACGGGGTCCTGGCGATCTAGGGATTGGTTGGTTACTACTGGCAAGCCTTCGACGAGTATTGCTGGGATTTTTGTTAGGTGCAGTTGTTGCCATTCCCATTGGATTTTTGATTGGGATGTCCAAGCAAGCAATGATGGCACTCAATCCCATAATTCAGATTTTCAAGCCAGTATCGCCCCTAGCTTGGTTGCCCATTGCTTTAGCAATTTTTAACCTAGCAGATCCGTCAGCAATTTTTGTTATCTTCATTACTTCTTTGTGGCCCACCATTATTAACACTGCTCTCGGTGTTTCTAGCGTTTCCAAAGATTACCTCGATGTGGCAAGGGTTCTAGAAATGCCCCGCTGGCGACGAATTACCAAGATTATTTGGCCTGCGAGTTTGCCTTATGTCTTCACTGGTTTACGGATTAGTTTGGGGATTGCATGGCTGGTCATTGTCGCTGTAGAAATGCTCACAGGCGGCATCGGGATTGGGTTCTTTGTGTGGGATGAATGGAGTCGCTTAAACCTAAGCTCAGTATTTTTGGCAGTGGTAGTGATTGGATTGACAGGACTACTGCTGGACTATGCCTTAAGCAAAGTTGAAGCTTTGGTTACTCACCGTCGCCCTAGGGCAACCTCTGTCTAATAATTTTCTGTAAACCTCTGTTGAGTAGGGATGATTCTGCTCTAACAGAAATCGCTAGTGTGAGCGAGACTCACGGGCGTCGTGGTAACGCTGACCGCTCAAACGAGTGGGTTGCGAGACGTAGTACCTACGGCGTCAATTTTTTCAGAGAACTCATGAGCAGTAATCGCTCAAACCTAGTGGCTTGAGCTGAGTGGAAATGGATCGCAAGGACGAATTATGAGTGACACCACAAACTGGACGCGACGAAAATTTCTGGAGGGTATGGGTGCCACAGCAGCAGGAATGGCACTATCATCTTGTGCGATTAGCGGCGATCGCTCAGCGAAAGGACTCACTGAAGAATCCGCATCCATCAAACAAGTCGTAGAGCCAGGATCGTTAGAAAAACCCGATCTGATTGTTGGCTACGTGCCGGTGAATGATTGTGCGCCGTTTGCGATCGCTTGGAAAAAAGGATTTTTCCGCAAGTACGGTCTCAACGTCCAACTTAATCGGGAAGCTAGCTGGGCAACCTCTCGTGACGGCGTAATTTTTGGTCGCACTGATGCCGCCCCCGTAGTCTCTGGTGCCGTCACCAACGCCAGAATCGGTGCTGAAGGCGCACGCCATGCCCCTCTCTGCGCCGCCATGACCATTCACCGACACGGTAACGCCATGACGATGAACCGGAAAATGTGGGAAGCAGGTTTGCGTCCCTGGCGGGAGTATAACGGCGATTTAGAAGCATTTGGGAAGGATTTCCGCAGCTACTTTGAGAAGCAGCCGCGAGAACAACGAGTTTGGGCAGTTGTCCTCAGTTCTGCCATTTACGAATACTTCGTCCGCTACCTATCCGCCGCCGCCGGAGTCGATCCCCTGAAAGAGTTTCGCGTCATCATCGTTCCCCCACCGCAAATGGTGACGAACGTGCGGATAGGAGCGATGCAAGCCTACATGGTGGCAGAACCTTGGAATACCCGCGCAATTACCGGAAATGAAGGTGTTGGTTTTACCTTCGCTCAAGGCAAAGAAATTTGGTTGGGACACCCAGATCGACTGCTGGGTGTGATGGAATCTTTCATCCAAAAAAATCCCAAAACTTATCGTTCCCTTGTCAAAGCGATGATTGAAGCTTGCCAGTATTGCAGCAAGCCTGAAAACCGCGAAGAAGTAGCAACACTTATTTCCGAGCGTTCCTTTACAGGTGCTAAACCCAAATTTACTCGTCCCGCAATTATTGGCGACTACAATTATGGCGGTTTTGATGGTAAAGCTCGGATTGCGAAAGCCGAGGACAGTACAATCTTCTTCGATATCCCTGACAACATTCCCAAACGTCCAGGAGAACATTCGACATTTCTCTGGCAATCTGAAAGTCTCTGGTTAATGACTCAAGCAGCTCGTTGGGGACAAATCAAAGAATTTCCAAAGAATGCAGAAGCACTTGCCAAACAAGGCTGGAGAACCGATCTTTATCGAGAAATTGCCGCAGAAATGGGCATTGAGTGTCCCCAGGAAGATTACAAAGTTGAACCACCGCAAGTATTCATTGATAAGAAAGGTTTTGACCCCAGCGATCCAGTTGGATATATCAATGGGTTTGAGATTCGGGCAAACCGTCCCGCTCGTTTCTTCTTATCTTAATTAGTTGCACTTGTTACTGTTCAAACGGCTCGGCTGAGTTTTACTTTTTGGCAAAAGCCAGCCTCGTTCATACCTTTAAAATTCTCAAGAGTTCGTCCTCAGAAGGAGCATGATATGACTAAATCCACCTCATTCTCAACGGATGCCAATAATCAAAGTGTCAACCGCACTGGATTTCTGGAAATAGAAAATCTTTGCAAGTCCTATCCCACAGCAGATGGAGGTGAATTTGTTGTTCTGGATGGCATTAATCTTAGTGTGAGTGAAGATGAATTTATTTGCGTGATTGGTCACTCTGGCTGCGGCAAATCAACGCTTCTCAAAATGGTTGCTGGGTTAGAAAAACCGACTTCCGGCTCCGTGCAATTAGAAGGTAAAGAAATTCGTAAACCTGGTGCCGAGCGCATGATGGTGTTCCAACACTATTCACTGCTGCCTTGGCTGACGGTGAAAGAAAATATCCGTTTGGCGGTGGATGAAGTCTTAAAAAATGCCTCTCGTGCTGAAAAAATTAGCATTGTGAACGAACACCTAGCAATGGTGAATTTAACAGCCGCCGCTGACAACTATCCCGATGAAATTTCTGGCGGGATGAAACAACGGGTGGGGATTGCTCGTGCCCTCGCAATTCGCCCCAAAATGTTGTTGATGGATGAACCTTTTGGGGCACTCGACGCCTTGACGAGGGGCAAATTGCAGCAGCAAGTACTGCATATTTGGGAACATCAACGGCAAGCGGTAATGATGATTACCCATGATGTAGATGAAGCGCTGTATATGTCTGACCGAATTATACTGATGACCAACGGCCCCCACGCGAAGATTGGGGAAATTTTGGACGTGCCTTTTAAGCATCCACGCGATCGCCAAGCCCTCCGCAACTCCCGCGAGTATTTTGAATTGCGTAACCACGCTTTGAACTTCCTCGATGAATATTTCAATCAAGACGAGTAGACGAGCCATTGGTCAACTGTTTATCAAAGAAAAAACAACTGAACTGGAAACACGTTCTATTGCGTTTCTAACCCATTAAAACCCTTACTTAAGTTCTTGCGAAGCTAGCCTAATTACTTCAGGAGGTTTGAGTTTGTGAATATTAAGTCAATGTTAGCCCGTCTTGAAAGCGCAATGGGTCGTCAGGATGTAGTTGAACAAATGGTATTACTACCAGAGCCAGTTTCCCCCACTTCCAAACGCGCTAATTCTGCTAAATCAATCAATTTAGTCGTGGGCTATAATCGGTCTCCTAGCAGTCAAACCGCTCTGGATCTTGCCCTATGGATTGCCCATCAAACCCGGTTAGTTACAAAGGCGCAAGTCACGGTTCAAGTCGTTTACGTTGTCGATGAAGATCAAAGCAGCCATTGTCCACATATCTGTAACGGGGGTGATGCTAGACGCCCTTTAAGCCAACAGCTTCCCCTAGAGTCTCTAGAAGCATCGGCAAGAAAGTGTGCCACACCTGTTTTAACTCAACCTACCCCTGTGGAATTAGAAGCACGCACACGAATGACGGAGATAGATCCTTCCTATTTAAGGGCAATTTTCTATCAAACGAATCCTTTTGAGCAAGCAGATCGTATCCTATCGCAAGCCCGTTGTCTGGCTGAAGAATGGCGAGGTTCTTTCAAAGGTCATCTACGGTTTGGTTGCATTTCTACAGAACTCAGAAAAGTTGTTGAATCAGAAGCTGCGACTTTATTGTTGCTGGGCTGTACCTCTGCCAATCATCCAATTGTTCAGAAACTAGGTTCTAATTTTCCTTGCGCGGTGTTGGGTATTCCCAGCATCTTGAATTCACCGGATACTTCAAGTTGTTCCTCAGATTTCCAATCAGTTTAATCGTTGAGCGGAAATTTTTACATAGGAAATTAGAAGAAAACAATCGGGATTTAAATAATTTTGATTTGTTTCTACCTTTTACCTGTACCTGAAAAAGCACAATTAGCGATCGCATAAAAGGTTTCTATTGCAGTTATATTTGATTGGTGAAGAGGGTTTATCCTAAAAAACTCCGTTAGCGATCGCATAGCACTGCGGATGCACTATCTTCGCTTTAGCTGCAAAGGAAGCGAAGAACACAAGCGGATAATTTTACACCTACAACAAAAATAAAAAGGCAAATGCATCCAGAAAATTTCTCCTTTCTTTAGCATTTTGCCTTTTTATTGTCTGAAACACGACCATCGCTCAAGCCGACTATCGGATGTTGAAGAAGAAATTTTAAAAATTAGTACTGAATCAGATGGAGTACATCACAAACCACACTATCGCTCTTTTGTCACTCTAGGCAGAGGAAAAATGGAAATCGGTTGGCTCAAGAGCTGTGGAAACAGCACCCCTAAACCGATCCATAAAAGCAATTAAACCCTGAAAGCCCGCATCTAGCTCAGGGATAGGAAAGATTTTTAGCCAAATCTTCATAAGATTAAAAGCCACAAAAGGTTGGAGAATTAAACGTAGATAGCGCTAGCTCCTCCCGAAAGGAGGCTCGCCTTTGCATCAGACGGGAAAGATAGTGGTTTGCTGACGGCGGGTGAAATACTGGATTTGTACGCACGATCGGAGCGAACTGCCTTCGACACACCGCACAGTTCGTCTTTAAAAGCCGAATTGGTGGTTTTGAGTGCTTTTGACACGGGAAGAGGTCGGATTACAGGCGATGGCGTCATCAGGCTGTCTCGTGTTTTTATTTCCGCTAGAGTTCCTAGTGTTCAAGTGTCATTATGGGCGATCCCTGCTGCCCCCACTTCTTTCCTAATGACGAAGTTTTATAATAATCTCCAGGGAAATCCAGACAGAGCCGCTGCGCTGCGAAGTGCCATGTGAAAAACTCTGAAAACATACCTGAACCCATTAGACTGGGCGGTATTTACCCTGATCGGCGAAGCGCAGTGAAGGGAAATATTTGAGTAAGATTGAAGTCAATACTTTTCGGTTAATCTCTCCCCAACCCATAATTATCTGTGTGAAGGGTAGAGCTACTAAGCGTTACCCATCGAACTCTTCTCAATGTTGTGGGTTGCGTTCCTCAAACGCCACGCCCCCAACGCGGAGAACTCATCTACACGGAGTGGCTTACCAGCGTACGAATGACAGGGTTTCATTCATTTCTCCGACTTAACTCCCAGCAATCCTCGACCTAGAAGCTCGTGCATCGGATTGTGAATTCTAGAAGAATTGGGGCGAGTATTGCACAAAGTGCATCTGAAGAGCGCGATCGCGTTTTTATTTAGATAAGGTCATATTCTTGCGGAAATCCTCGAACTCAGCATGTAGGGGCTAACAAAAGCGGTAGTGACTCTTTGTCATTCATCTCGGAAAATTCCCAAATGAATGACAGACTTTTCGGATCGGTACAGCAAAGCCCTGGGCTATCATCGACCCATGCGGTAACGTTTAAAGGAAAGGGGTACGTTTAAGGGCAGAAAGGGGTATACTCCGGAAGGGTATATGTTGCCGACTGAACTGCCCGAAGTGGAGAATCGAAATTTGCCTACTCATCCGTTTTGGTGATGATTGGCACTTCACGATTGGCATAAACTCAAACAGTGTTACAGCCAATTAGTTTTATAGAAAAAATAATTTTACCATCCCCTAAAAGGAATGCGTTCGCCTATGGATTTTATATAGCTGTAGAGAGAAAAGTGCATTAACACATCTTGTTAAAATAAATGCATTAAAAATGCCTAAAATCTGCTTTTTGAGGATAGCTTGGAGATAAGGCTAGGCAGAGCAATCTAAATTTGGTTTTTTTGCCGCCTCGCCACTTTTCTAATTGAGAGTAGAAAAAAAATCGGTGCATTCTTACCAAGTATCTGGTTACCTGCTACCTGCAACACAAGCTGGGGTGACAGTTCCAGAAGTGGCAACGAGCGACGTGTTTCTTCCCAGGAATTAGGCAAATGAAAGTCGCTGTATGTGAAATCAGTCTATTGCTGAAGGCAAGCTATATTAAAGTGAAAAAAGAAAAAGGAAAAAGGATAAAATATTTAGTTTTACCCTTGGCCTTTTGGATGTTGCCTGCGATCGCTCCAGGAGGCGTCGATTGGGCGATCGCGCAGGCACAAATTGTGCCAGATCAAGACCCCACCAACAGCACGAACACCATTGTCAATACCAATGGCAACAGTTTCGACATTACTGGGGGAAAAACCTCCAGTAATGGGGCAAACCTTTTTCACAGTTTCTCCGAGTTTGGGCTAAACGCCAACCAAGTTGCGAATTTTCTGTCGAACCAAAATATTAAAAATATATTGGGTCGCGTCACTGGCGGAAACCCCTCTATTATTAACGGTCTGCTCCAAGTTACGAATGGCAATTCCAATCTATTTCTAATTAATCCATCTGGCATTGTATTGGGTGCCAACGCCAGCTTAAATGTAAACGGAAGCTTCACCGCCACCACTGCTACAGGAATTGGTTTTGGCAACAACTGGTTCAATGCATCTGGTAACAATAATTATGCTGCCCTGGGGGGAGAACCCAACGCCTTTGCCTTCACCAACGCTCAACCCGGTGCAATTATCAACGCAGGGCAACTGAGTGTAGGCGCGGCAAAGGATATTGCTTTACTGGGTGGTACCGTAGTAAATACCGGAACCCTGACAGCTCCTGGGGGTAATATCACCTTAACAGCCGTACCTGGAGAGAACATAGTACGCCTGAGTCAACCAGGGAATCTGCTGAGCTTAGAAATTCAACCCATAGCAGCAACCGATAGCCAACCGAAAAATTGGACATTGCCAGTTGCTTCCATCCCAGAACTGTTAACGGGAGGCGATGCCGGGAGTGCCACTGGGCTAACAGTCAACAGCAATGGTCAGGTAGTGTTAACGGGATCTGGGGTTAGCATTCCCACAGATCCAGGCACTGCGATCGCCTCTGGCAGTCTCAACGTTTCAGGTCAGACTGGCGGCACGGTGCAGGTCTTGGGCGACAAAGTCGGGCTGGTTAGTGGCAATGTTAACGCTTCAGGCACCAATGGTGGCGGCACTGTCCTGATTGGAGGGGATTTTCAGGGGAAAGGCACCATTCCCACTGCCTCTCATACATACATCAGCAGTGACTCTACGATCAATGCTGACAGTTTGCTCAACGGAAATGGCGGTCATGTCATCGTCTGGGCAGACAAAGTAACTGGCTTCTATGGCAAAATCGGTGCTAGTGGCGGCACTAATCAAGGTAATGGTGGCTTTGTCGAGGTATCTGGCAAGGAAAACTTGGCATTTAAAGGAGAGGTGAATGTAGGTGCCCCTAACGGGGTAGACGGTACCATTCTGCTCGATCCAAAGAATATCAAGATAGTCAATACAGGTGGTACGAACGACGATCAACTCAGTGCTGATACTCCTACAGGAGACTTAGCAGGGCAAATTTTATCGGCTGATGGAGGGGATGAGGTAGACTTCACCATCTCCAAGAGCTTACTCGAAAATCAGACTGGTAATGTCTTACTACAAGCAACGAATGATATTACCATCGACAACGGTGTGTCGCTGGACTTTTCTTCTGGTGGCTCGATTACCTTTACTGCCGACGCGGATAAAAATGGTGCCGGGTCTTTTTCAATGGATCAATCGCAATCCATCACAACTTCCGGGGGAGCGTTAACCATTACAGGTGCAAATGTAACTGTTGGAGAGATTAACACTTCTGTTAAGGGCAACATGGGCGGTGCTGGTAGTGTAACGCTGACCGCACAAGACGGAAACATTAAAACTGGCAACATCATAACGAAAGCTACAGGCGGCCCCAACGATGGTGGGAATGTAACGTTAACTGCGAAGGGTAGCATTACGTATAACAAGATAACGGCGGGCGCTTCTGGTAATGGAAAGTTCGGTCAAGGCACTGATGGGACGATTACTTTAACAACAGGTACAGCAGCCCCCATAAAATATACGGGATCTACGGGATCTGCCCAACCGACCAAGGTAGGTACAGATATTACCCCAAATCCCAATCCTACTCCCACTCCCAGCCCTACTCCTCTCCCCACTCCTACCCCTAGTCCTGGGGGTACTGGCGGCATTGATCCGGGGGGCAACACAGGTGGCAGTACCGGCGGCACAGATCCGGGTGGCAATACAGGTGGCAGCGGCACCGGCGGCATAGATCCGGGTGGCAATACAGGTGGCAGTACCGGCGGCATAGATCCGGGTGGCAATACAGGTGGCAGTACCGGCGGCATAGATCCGGGTGGCAATACAGGTGGCAGTGGCACCGGCGGCATAGATCCGGGCGGCAATACAGGTGGCAGCGGTACCGGCTCCTCCGGGGGTACGGGTGGCAATACAGGTGGCAGCGGCACAGGCTCCTCCGGCGGCACGGGTGGAAGCACAGGCAAAAACACAGGCTCCTCCGGTGGCACGGGCAAAAACACAGGCTCCTCCGGCGGCACGGGTGGAAGCACAAGCAAAAACACAGGCTCCTCCGGTGGCACGGGGGGCGGTAGTACCGGCACTGGTGGCACGGGCAAAAACACAGGCTCCGGCAGCCCTAGCAACGATCAAGCAAGCAAGGGAGATGACGGAACAAGTCAGGGAGATAACTTATCCGGCTCAGGAAACGATCCGGTTTCCACCTCTTCCGGCAAGGAAAATTCATCATCACGAAAGGTGGATGCGGAATCATCTTCACAAACTGATGCAAGTGAATCTGTTGCAGTTCTGGAAGAATCCTTCACCCGTGAATTTGAGGAATATTTGGGTCAGCAGGTTGATTCTCAGACAACCACACTGGTAGAGGCTCGGAATATTCTGCAAAAAATTGAGAAAGCGACTGGGGTGAAACCAGCACTCATCTATGTAACTTTTGTGCCTCAGACGATTGCACTCGATCCGAGCCTACTGGATACAACGGCTTTCAATGGAACTAAGTCACTACAGCCGTTAAATCAACCAGAAAATGTGCAGCAATCTAGTTTCCTAGGTAAGGTCAATCGGGCAGGGCGTAACAATAGCGACCAGTTGGAAATATTGGTGGTGACTTCTGATGGTGTCCCCATTCGCAAGCGGGTTCCGGGGACAACGCGATCGCAAGTAATCAAGGTTGCCGATCAATTCCGTGCCGAAGTGATTAACCCCCGAAGACAGAAGGCTTACCTGGCTCCAGCCCAAAAACTTTATAAGTGGATGATTGCACCCATTGAAGCCGATTTACAAGCGCGGGGTATCCAGAATATGGTCTTCCTTGCAGACAGTGGGTTACGCTCCATCCCGATTGCCGCTCTCCACGATGGTCAAAAGTTTCTGGTGGAGAAATACAGTACGGGGCTGATGCCCAGTCTTAGTTTGACGGATACTCTCTTCAAAGACATTAAAAATTCCCAAGTTCTGGCAATGGGAGCAGAGAAGTTTCCCGAACAAAGCGCTTTACCATCAGTGCCCCTGGAGTTGTCAATGATTACGCCCCAGCTGTGGAAAGGCAAAGCCTTCCTTAACGATGCCTTCACCCTCAAGAATCTGAAGTCTCAGCGCTACTCGCAGCCTTTTGGGATTGTCCATCTAGCAACTCATGCCGAATTTGAATTAGGGCCTCCTAGCCAATCCTACATTCAGCTATGGGACACGAAACTGCGATTGAATCAGCTAAAGCAAATGGGCTGGAACGATCCACCTGTAGAGTTATTAGTGCTGAGTGCCTGTCGCACAGCGTTAGGCAATGAACAGGCGGAGATGGGCTTTGCTGGATTGGCTGTGCAAGCAGGGGTAAAATCGGCAATGGGAAGTCTGTGGTACGTCAGTGATGAAGGGACGTTGGGGCTGATGACCAGCTTCTATTCCCAATTGAAAAAAGCCCCCATCAAAGCGGAGGCACTACGGCAGGCACAGATATCGATGATTAATGGAGAAGTAAGCATTGAGGGAAACAAAATGCATACTTCCAGAGAGGATATCTCGCTACCTCCGGAGTTGGCAGGGTTAGGAGAGAAGAAACTCTCTCATCCCTATTATTGGGCAGCGTTTACGATGATCGGCAATCCTTGGTAAACAATTAAAAACGCCAAATTAAACATTCTCTGATTTTTAATTTGGCGTTTTTTTGAATTTTTAATTGCTTAATACCCACGAGCGCATCAGAGCATTTACTTGTTCTGGTACCTCATCATGGGGACAGTGACCTGCTTGTAAAAAATGCTCTGTCAGTTGAGGATAGTATTGGCGAAATTGCTCCGCTCTATCTCTTGTATTCATCCAGGGATCTGCTTCTCCCCACAACAGCAACAGCGGGCAGTGCATCTGCTTTAATAAAAGGTCAACTTTTTCGCCTTGAGGCGTTCTGAAGACAGAAGCAAATACTTGAGCAGCACCGGGATCGCAAGAGGGGCGATAGATTTCTTCCACCAACCGATCGGTGATCGCACTCTGGTCGAGATAAACTTTCTGGAGTGTATTCCGAATGACTGAACGTTGTCGCGCATACTGGAACAACAGAAAACTAGCCCAGGGTTGGCGAAAAAGTGACTGAACGACTTCACCCATCACTTTTTGGATGGGGTTCGGTTGAGTCGGCACCTTAAGATTGGTGAACGGGCCAGCACTATTGAGCAATACTAATCCAACAGCGGCTGATGGACGTTGGGCTGCCACGCAAAGCCCGCAATAGCCGCCTAGAGAGTTTCCTGCTAACACAACTGGCTGACGAATCACGTTAGTGATGAAATCATACAGTTGGTCTCGCCACAAGTCGCCACCATACTCCCACTCCGGCTTGGCTGAACGACCAAAGCCCAGCAGATCGATCGCCCAAACTTCAAAATCCTGACTCAGTTCAGTAATATTCTTGCGCCAGTGGTCTGTAGAGGCACCAAAGCCATGAATCAATAATAGGGGCGGGCGTTCGGGTTGCGGTTGTCCTGCCCGTACATAATAGATGGATTGCCCCCGCCATTGCCAATAAGTGCCGGGAATGGGGACGGTAGAGGCTGCTGGGGTTGCCTGCATGTCACAAAAATGTTAAGTAATGTTAACTTCTTTATTTTAGCTTCTCAGGAAGGCTGGATGCCCTTAGACATTCAGTAGTTCTGTCTAAGGGCTTGGTTGCTGCATCCACGTTAGTTATGTTGAGGAAAGGTTTTGCTCAGGCGTAGGGGAAATGCTGGAGCGATCGCCTCCTCAGAACGCATAAGTATTGAGTAATATAAAAAAAGCAGCTAGAATCTTAACATTTGCCTTGAGCGACCCAACTTCAGATGGGGTAACGTAGGCGCGTAGCGGCTTTCCGTAGGGTAGTACGCAAGCTGTGTTCGCATCGCATCTGGAGTAGAGAAGGGGAGAGTTCAAGTAGCGTTTATCAATCGTAGATCAGTAACGAAGAGGGAAGAGCAGTGTCTGTCGAAACCGTACAAAAGCCTTCAACAGTCCGTAAACTCGCACCTCGTTATCGTGTGTTGCTCCATAATGATGACTTCAACCCAATGGAGTACGTGGTGCAGGTTTTGATAACGACGGTGCCTGGTATCACGCAACCTCAGGCTGTCAGTATCATGATGGAAGCTCATACCAATGGGCTTGCTCTCGTGATTACTTGCGCCTTGGAGCATGCGGAGTTCTATAGCGAAACATTGAACAACCACGGATTGACCAGCACCATAGAACCAGACGAATAAAATACGCCCAGGCAACAAGTAAGAGGCAAGAGGTTGTTAAAAATAAACTTTGTCCGTTTAGCCCAGTACCCGGCACCGGCGCGGCTGGGCTGTTTTGTGCTGAGTTTACTCTTGCTCTGGTTGCCGGTGGCTGCACCCATCTACTTACTCTTGAGTAAAGATCCCAACTTAGTCACCATCCTGACGATGGGACTGTTGTTTGCAGCGTTTCTCCTGCTTGTTCGGTGGTGGGGTCAGAAAGTCTATCAGCAACCCCAGCTACTGAGACGCTATGGTTTACAAGGAACGCGGCAAAATGCCAAAGAGCTTTTCTCTGGACTGGGTGTTGGCGTCTTGATTACTTTCAGTCTGTTTGGGCTGGAGGGGCTATTGGGTTGGCTGGTGTGGCAGCCTCCGACAATTCCATTAGCCAAGCTGATTTTAGAAGGGTTAGCGAGCGCTCTGGGTATCGGTTTTGCAGAGGAATTGGTATTCCGAGGCTGGCTGCTAGATGAGTTGGAACGGGATTATCGTCCCGGTGTATCTCCTTTGGCAGACGCTTTTATCTTTGCGCTGGTGCATTTTCTGAAGCCGCTGAGGGAGATTTTTCGGACTTTGCCGGGATTTCCAGGGTTGTTGCTGCTGGGATTAACCCTGGTTTGGGCAAAGCGCGGAAGCAAGGGGCGTCTGGGACTTTCGATCGGTCTGCACGCTGGCTTGGTTTGGGGATACTACATCATTAATGTGGGGAATCTGGTGCAATTTTCTGGTCAAGTTTCCGACTGGATTACTGGTGTGGACAAAAATCCCTTGGCGGGGGTAATCGGGTTGGTGTTTTTGAGCGTTTTGGCGTTTGGGATGCGGAAGCGATCGCATTCACTACACTCGCCCCAATAATCAACAACCATTGATCCTAGACTCAACCTATAGCATTACCCAATCTGGCTTCTGGAGTGGGAGAGTCCCTCTTTATCGGCAAACGGAATTCTCTACTTCCCTGCGTGTCTCCCCCATCTAAACTCTTTGGAGAGAGGTTAACCGAAAAGTATTATAAAACTTAGTTGTGGCGGATTCGGTAAGCGGCTCTTGAGGAGCAACGACGAGCACAAATATTCTTACCAGATTGCCCCTCGCCGCTTCAAGTCACGCTTCATTGCTTCTGAAAGTCCTGTATTCTCTCCAAATCGAGCTTTTTCCACTTTTACCGTGCCTAAATCCGCATCGCTCAAATTGGCACGACGCAGGTCAGCGCCGCTTAGGTCGGCACCCATCAAGTTTGCACCTATCAACGTGCCACTACTCAGGTCAGCACGACGCAGGATAGCATAACTCAAGTTCGCCTCACTCAAGTTGACACTACACAAGGAAGCATCAATTAAGTTGGCACGACAAAGGTCGGCTCCAATCATTTGAGCCTCATTCAGTTGGGCACATAGTAAGTTGGCACTGTTGAGGTTAGCGCCAATCAAGTTGGCACCCATCAAACAGACTTTAATGGCGTCAGCTCTGTTGAGATTGGCACTGAGCAAATTGGCACCGCTCAAATCAGCCATATTCAAGTTGGCTTTATTTAGCTTGGCACCCGCGAGATCGGCACCAATCAGATTGGCACCCAGCAGCAGCGTACCCAGCAAAATCGAACCGCTTAAGTCGGCACCATGTAGGTCAACGCCACTAAGATTAGCACCCGCAAAATCTTTAACGGGATTTAATCCAGCAATTTCTGCTAATTCAAGGAAGTTATCTGTATCTGCCTCTACAAC
Organism: Trichocoleus sp. DQ-U1; assembly: GCF_039961925.1. Lineage (NCBI taxonomy): Bacteria > Bacillati > Cyanobacteriota > Cyanophyceae > Leptolyngbyales > Trichocoleusaceae > Trichocoleus > Trichocoleus sp. DQ-U1. The sequence continues at coordinate 52,650 of NZ_JAMPKB010000034.1, forward strand.
GTGTAAGATCAAGTCTTTCAGTCGCTGGAGAGATTTCTCATTAGGCACATTCAAACTCTGTCCGGCTTTCATTAGGCTTTTGTTTGGACCTGAATAGGCAGAGGGCAATCATTCTCTCTATTACCGCCCTCTTGTTACGACTAATATGCTTCAACCCCAGTTCCTCGACATCCGGATATTCACTTACAAATTGGTTATTTTGCTCTAGTTGAGCCAAAATTGCTTCTAAGGATTTATCGAGACTGTCTGTTGACTCCTCATCAACCATCTCTAGGTGGGATTTTTTAGAATTTGAGTATTGCATTTTTTACCTCAACATCATTTAGCTTAAGTAAACCCATTCTAAAAATAACATTGCACTGCGATCGCCGGGGAAATATCCACTAAAATTTACGTGAATTTGAGGGTTCATCAAGTTATGGAAAAGTAACAAACTCCTTTTCGTCTAGATGTCTGAAGCTGCATGAGTTTTAGAAAAAAATTTTGATTCTCAACCAGTAAAACAAAAGCAATATTTAGTATTCTTTTATACTTGGGTTACTTGGATTTTGATTTCTGGATTGAAATCGCTCGAAAAAACTTTACGGTTGTTTTTGTCTAAAGTTCGATTGGTTGGCATTTCCCCAACAAAATAGCTGGGATCGTTACGGGAAGACACTTATCAGACTCAGAAAAAGAAGATTTAACCTTGAGCTGCTTGAGGTCCTTTGGGCGATCGCTTATCGAGCGATCGTGTTGCGTAGCCGACAGCATATGCTGCAATTGAAATGGCTATGTGGCGATCGCATCGGTTCACTTGCATCAGGGGAACACCGAGCGAAATTACTATGTAACCTATAATACTTTTACCTACTGAGATTCCCTTTGAGCGAAATGCCTTTTTAGTCAAGTTTCTATCAAATTGCATAAAAGAATAATTGTGAATCCACGCTTCTCGATAGAAGGCGAATCTGACGATTTGCTGACAATTTAACAAAGTAGTAATTTCTTCTGAATGTCAAAAAATCTCAACTCAGTTGCTGCCAACTATTGCCTTTACGAAGGGCAATAAATTTATACCTATCCCTAATAATTTATAAAGGTTGCCAATAAATTGTCAAAGCTCAGCGTCGGTTTCTGGGATGACAAGCTTGACATTTTGAACGGGAAATGGTCTAAGAACGGGGATGCTTATCTCTTGCAAAACCTGATTGAAGTCCTAACTGAAGTAGGGATACGATCGCACTACGTAGATTTCGGCTTAGTTTTGAAAGAACCCAAACCTGTTTTCTTCGAGAACAGGTTTGGGTAAGCAACCTTGCGATCGCTTCGGTAAAATCCCCTAAGATTCATGGGGGATTCCCGGAAGGGCGTTTGGCATCTATAGCGGTTCTTATTTTTATGCCATACACTCTGACCTTGCCCCTCCCCTTCCCGATTCCGAAAAGGGGACTGGAGGGTTAAACCTGGATTGGACTCAACTTGGCATCACTATAGTTGGGGATGCCAATATAGTCTTGCAGCGCTTTCACCTCCAAAGGAGCTGACTGCAAGGCACGAATCGCTGCCGCAGTAGCTTTAGCACCTGCAATCGTCGTGATCATAGGGATTTTGTAAGTGAGGGCACTGCGACGAATCAAGCGTCCATCTGCCTGCGCTTCTTCCCCAGAAGGTGTGGTGATAATCAGCTGAATCTTGTTGTTTTTGATCGCATCCAGAACGTGAGGACGCCCCTCATGCAGTTTCAGCACCACATCCACCTCTAGCCCATGTTCCCGCAGCACTTTGCGCGTGCCAACGGTGGCGACAATATGAAAGCCCAACTCGATCAAATCTCTGACCACTGGCACCGCCGCCGCCTTGTCCCGGTCGTTCATTGAGACAAACACTGTGCCAGATAAGGGCAACCGCTGTCCCGCTGCTAACGCTGCCTTAGCAAACGCTCTTCCGAAATCCACGTCAATCCCCATCACTTCTCCCGTCGAGCGCATTTCTGGCCCCAGAAGGGTGTCAGCACCGGGGAATTTTTCAAAAGGCAGTACGGCTTCCTTGACGGCAACGTGACGCGGCAGTACCTCCTCTGTCAAGTCGAGGGATTCCAGCGTGGCACCTGCCATAATTCGGGACGCCAGAGCGGCTAGGGGTACTCCAGTCGCTTTGGAGACATAAGGGATGGTGCGCGAGGCTCTGGGGTTGGCTTCTAGAATGTAAACTTGTTCCCCCTGAACGGCAAACTGGATATTCATCAATCCAATCACCTTGAGGGTCTTGGCGAGATCGATAGTCCAGGTACGGATGGTATCCAAGACTGCTTCCGATAGGGAAGTATAGGGCAAGGAACAGGCAGAATCCCCAGAGTGAATGCCCGCTTGTTCGATATGCTCCATGATGCCGCCAATCACCACCTTACCAGTGCGATCGCTGATCGCATCCACATCCACCTCAATCGCATTTTCCAAAAACTTGTCGATCAAGATCGGATGATCGGGTTCCACCAGCACCGCATACATCATGTAGCGCTGCAAATCCTCATCGGAGTAGACAATTTCCATCGCCCGTCCTCCCAATACATAAGAAGGACGTACCACGACGGGGTAGCCAATGCGCTGCGCGACCGCTAAGGCGTCTTCAAAACTCCGAGCAATTCCGTTCGCTGGTTGCTTGATATCAAGTTCCCGCAGGATTTTTTCAAATCGCTCTCGGTCTTCGGCGGTGTCAATCGAATCTGGCGAGGTTCCCCAAATTTTAGCGGTGATTTCGGGGTGGGATTGCAGATATTCCTGCAATGGCAAAGCCAATTTTAGCGGCGTCTGACCCCCAAACTGCACGATAATTCCCTCTGGCTGTTCCGCCTCGATGATGTTGAGAACATCTTCTTTCGTCAGCGGCTCAAAGTAGAGGCGATCGCTCGTATCATAATCGGTGGAAACGGTCTCCGGGTTTGAATTGACCATAATCGTCTCAAACCCTTGCTTGGAGAGAGAATAAGCTGCATGACAGCAACAGTAGTCAAACTCAATCCCCTGCCCAATCCGGTTCGGGCCACCCCCTAAAATCATCACCTTGCGCTTATCTGAGGGCAATACCTCCGATTCTTCTTCGTAAGTCGAGTAGTAATAAGGAGTCAGCGCCTCAAATTCTGCCGCACAGGTATCCACGGTTTTGTAGACGGGCACTACACCCAAATTCTTCCGGTAGTCGCGGACTTCATCTTCGGTCGTTTTGGTGCCGTAGGCGATCTGGCGATCGCTAAAACCTTCCTGCTTGATGTCCCACAACTTTTCTTTTGTCAGGTCTTTCAGCTTGCTTCGCTTCAAGAACTTCTCGGTTTCCAACAGTTGTTGCATCTTATCTAGAAACCACGGATCGATTCCCGTCAGTTCATAGACTTCTTCTACCGTCATCCCCATCAACATGGCATGACGAACGGTGAAAATTCTCTCTGGATGAGGCGTCCGCAGTCCCGAACGAATTTGTTCCAAACTTGGCAATTTCTCGTTCTTGTCGCATCCCCAACCCGCGCGACCCGTTTCCAAGCCTCTTAATGCTTTCTGGAACGACTCGCAGAACGTCCGCCCCATCGCCATCACTTCTCCCACCGACTTCATCTGCGTCGTCAGGATTGCCTGAGAACCCGGAAATTTCTCGAAGGCAAATCGGGGTATTTTCGTCACCACATAGTCAATGGTCGGTTCAAAGGACGCCGGGGTTTTCTTGGTGATATCGTTGGGAATTTCGTCGAGGGTATAGCCTACCGCCAACTTTGCCGCTATCTTCGCAATTGGGAACCCGGTCGCTTTAGAAGCCAGGGCAGAACTGCGAGAAACGCGGGGGTTCATCTCAATGACAATCAGGTCGCCAGTCAGCGGATTAACTGCAAACTGAATATTCGAGCCGCCGGTTTCTACCCCAATCTCGCGGATAATTTTAATCGACGCATCCCGCAACCGCTGGTATTCCTTATCGGTGAGGGTTTGCGCGGGTGCTACGGTAATTGAGTCCCCGGTGTGGATGCCCATCGGGTCAAGGTTCTCAATCGAGCAGATAATCACGACGTTATCTGCCAAATCGCGCATGACTTCTAGTTCGTACTCTTTCCAACCCAGCAGCGACTGTTCGATGAGAATTTGCGACACTGGGCTAGCATCCAAACCGCCCTGAGCCATTTCTTCAAATTCTTCCTGGTTGTAGGAAATGCCGCCGCCGGTGCCGCCTAGGGTATAGGCAGGGCGGATAATCAAGGGATAGCTGCCAATTTGGGACGCGATCGCCTTCGCTTCGTCGAGGGTGCTAGCAATCCCCGATGGGCACACGCTTACCCCAATTTTCGCCATCGCTTCCTTAAACAGCAGCCGGTCTTCGGCTTTCTCGATTGCCGGTAGCTTGGCTCCAATTAACTCGACCCCGTACTTTTCCAGTACTCCATTTTTCGCAAGGGTGACGGCTATATTTAGAGCTGTCTGACCTCCCATTGTGGGCAGCAGCGCATCAGGTTGTTCTTTGGCGATTACCTTTTCTACGATTTCTGGTGTCAACGGTTCAATATAGGTGCGATCGGCCGTTTCCGGGTCGGTCATAATGCTGGCTGGATTCGAGTTCACCAGCACGACTTCATATCCTTCCTCCCGGAGCGCCTTACAGGCTTGAGTGCCTGAATAGTCAAACTCGCAGGCTTGTCCAATCACAATTGGACCAGAGCCTAGTAACAGAATTTTGTGGATGTCCTGGCGGCGGGGCATAGTTGTTTGTCCTAGCGTGACTGTTTTAAGTCCAGATTATTTTAAAGGCTTTCTTCCCTGTGCTTGGTAGTGGTTTTTGCCAATTTGCCCAAGATTTGATGAGGAAAGGTTTTTGCAACTTCTTTTGTGTCAACTGGCAAGTGTCTTCGTGGTACAACCAGCTCCCATTGACCGGGCAGTTTGAGGGAGGCTATCGATGTTAGAGACCAGGTTATCGCGTCTCTACCGCGATCGCGTCAAATCCGCCCTTCCATTCTGAACTCTTCGGTTCTCATTCCCATGATGTAGGGAAGCCAAGAAATCTGCCTTTTAGGTTAGTTGACAACTAATTTCAACAAGCTTAAAATTAATTTCTGGGTTTTTCTTTACAACTTAAATCAGAACTTTTACAACTTCATAATAAACAAGCAGAGAGAAGATATCTTCCCTCTGCTCAGTTAGTGTTACTCTCTGTCTTAAAGAACCACAGGTTAGGTACTGAAAATTTTAGCAGCCTGCATATCGAGGCTACATCTAGCTTACCTCAACGGGATTCAAGAGGCAGATACTAATTATTCGTAGTCTGGACAAAACCCAAGGTCAAGCTGTCTTTAGCGAGGAAGTGAGCCAGATGATAAGCCCGCTCTTCGGTTTTCAGCAAGATTGTTTCGTACAGATAACGGGTTGCGCGATCGCCCAAACTTTCTGCTTGTCCTGCCTGACGCCGGATTAGCTGAATCATCGCTTGCTCGGCGGCTAAGTCGTGTTCCACCATCTGGCGGCAAGAAAATACCCCTTCATCTTCTGGCGTGAAGCAGCACAGCTCTGCTAGCTTGGCAAAGCCAGCTACTGGAACGCCACCCAGTCCATCCAACCGTTCGCCAATATCATGAACGTGTCCCTGCACCTGTTCGTAGCTTTCGCTGAAGAACTCGTGCAGCATATAAAATTCTGAACCTTCGACCACAAAGTGATGCTTTTGATATTGCAAGTACAGCGCCTGAAAACTCGCTAGAGCAATGTTGAAGCCCTCACAAACCGGCGTGGTGATACTGCGATCCAGCAACACCGGATTGTCATAAACCTGACCGAAGGAGCGCAATACACTCTGAGTTTCGGACATCGTTGTATTCTCCTCTCAATAAGCAACGGTTGTTGCTAATGCAGTAAGTGTATCACGCTAACCCAATTTTGGTGTCTCACTATAGTCTGAGCCAGTTTGACCCGATCCGCAGCAAGCGCTAGTTCCTCAGTTGTATCCTTGCCTATTTGTCGCAAGCAATTAAATTTTCAGTTAAGCTAGTTGAGAATTGTTGTCGTTTGAGTTATATGTATTAACTAGGGTGAAATTGTAAAAATTCCCTATGTCAGGGAATTTTCGGAAAGGCTAGCGAGTCCAGGGAAGTTATAGACAATGCTAATTTTTCGCGTCTGTGGGAACGAATGAATCCAATAGAGCCAATTGAGCCACAACCAGAAACCGGCAAGGTTGTTGAGGTGAATCGAGCAGATCGGTGGCAAGTTTATTACCGCTTGCGAGAGTTAGGAATTTCCTGTGGGTGTGCTGTTGACCAGCCCTTGCTGGTTGAGGTCTACAACACGACAGCAGCGATTCAGCTGTGGAGTGTGGTTAGGCAGTTAACTGCATCGCGCGGCGAGTTGGTGAGCCATCTGGAACGCTGCTGGCAGACGAGTAACGATCCAAAAGAAAGTTAAAAGAGGTTGTAAAAAAGCATGAGTAAATTTAAACAAAACAACTCAGAATTCCGCCTTGAGGGATGGTTACTCGGTTTTGTCATCGAAGATGGCTATAAAATCAAATATTTGAGACTCGCAACTTCAGAGGGTGAATGTCAGATCAAGCTTGCCAAAGAAGCTCGGATTTCCCTATTTCGCTCAGGAGTGACACCCGGTACTTGGGTTGAGGTTTTTGGCGAAACCAAGCTTAAGTTAAAAAGTGGAGAAGTCAAACAAAAAGCTTATCTGGTTAAACCCGGTGTTCCTCCCAGCCAATTGCAGGAAGTTACACAAGTTGAGGAAATTCAGGAATTGCCTCGACCTGCTAAAAAATTGCCTCTACCTTCCGGCGTCAAAGCGACAATTTTGGTGTGTAAAAAGTCCGATTGTTGCAAGTTGGGTGCTAATAAAGTTTGTCAGGCTTTGGAAGAAGGTTTGCGCGATCGCGGCTTGGACGACCAGATTACGATTAAAGGAACTGGCTGCATGAAGCGTTGCAAATCAGGGCCAAACATCGTTATGCCGGATAAAACCCGCTACACTCGGATTAACGCTACAGAAATCCCTGAAATTATAGATAAACATTTTCCAGATGAGATGGTATCTGAAGAGCTAATTGCACCTCGTTTGGAGTGCGAAACAGCTAGGGTTCGTTAATAATTTTTCGTAATTTATAGATAATACATACCCCCAACTTCTTTTGATCAGGAAGTTGGGGGTATCGGCTATGTGCAGCCTGCCATAATATTAGTACCTGACCAAAGCGAGTAGATGAATATGGCGATCGCTAGTGTAACCGAAAGCTTCTCTCTAGAAGACTTTATAGCTAACCCCCCCGATGGTATGGAGTGGGTAGATGGACAACTTGTGGAGAAAATGGGAATGACTGTAAGACATAGTGGGGTTCAAGCTAACTTAGCTTGGTACTGGAAAAATTACATAACCCAATCTGGACAAGGAGGAAATGTTTATGTAGAACTTCCCTGTCGGACTTTAAGGCAGGGACGTCGTCCTGATGTATCCTACCTCACAGCGGAATTGGTAGCGCAGTTTGGTGAGGCAGGAGGGTTGCCACAAAGTCCACCGCTAATTGCTGAAATCGCTTCTCCAACGGATTCAGCCGAGGATTTGTTTGCCAAAGCAAGCGAGTATTTAGAGTCGGGTTGTTCGGAAGTCTGGCTAGTATTTCCTGAGAGTCGTCGGGTATTGTTAATTACTCAAAGTCAGACATTAGGGTTTAATAGTGGTGATGTAGTGAGTACGCAATTGGTACTCAGAGGATTTAGTGTAGCGCTAGATGAATTGTTAGCTTGAAGCTGACAGTTGATAGAGATTTTAAATATTACTAAATGGATAGTAATTTTAGCGCGAGTAGCATGGTAAGAGCGATCGCCTAAAAGTTACGTGGATTAAGCAAAAACCCACCATTACCGCCTGAAGACGGGCATAGTGGGTAAAGAGAAGGAAATTCTTCAACTCAAGAAAGCGCGATCGCTTTTTTGCCATCGCCGTCCATCTTGACTAAAGCGTAAACTGACCTTGCATTTGACTCAGAGCCTTAGTGCAAGCAGCACAACTGCACCCTAGATGGTCTTTGATAGGATTACTCGGTTGCACAGATGCAGGCACTTGTTGATATTGCACGACAATAACTTGTGCAGTTGGTGCAGACAGCATCATATTTGAAGCTTCAGCGGCTTGTGCTGTATTCGCTAGCAGGAGCATTGATGCCAAAATTATCGGACAAGTAAGCAAAGCAAGAGCAATTCTGTTCATAATTCAAAAGCTGACAGTTTTTGATGGCATTATAGCCAATTAATTGCCCGCTAAGTTTTGCTTAACGGCAACCAAATCCTTAGCTGTGTTAGCTTGGCTTGGCTTGAGGACAAAGTAAATGCGATCGCACTCACCCACCCCCACCCAACAAAAATGGCAAGATAGCAGCGCCTACAGCATCTGCGTACTCTTCATGTAATCCCAACGAACCGGGAAGCCTGACTGTCTGCACTCCTGGGACGTTAGCCATTGCTTCCATTTCTGCTTTTGATTTCGGCGGCGCTTGTTCGCCAATTACCACCATCACGGGTAACGGTAAAGGCTGAAACCAGGCGAGAAAATCGTCTCTATGATTAACCGGATCTAAACCTCCGGTGACAAAGGCGGCGGGAGCAAAACGCGCTCCTGGTTGATGTGCTGTCTGCAACTTTTGTTCGAGTCGGGTAGGAGTCAGCGAGTCAGGTTTAACGTAGACATGGCGACGATACATCAAGCTAATGAAGGATTCCGTGGTGTTTAGCTTGTAGAGAGCTTGCCCTAAAATGGGCGATCGCACTACATTTCTCAGCGTTCCAAACCACCCTTGCTGTTTACCCATCATCGTCGGAAATGGCCCGCGCCAAGTGGGAGCCGCTAAAACAATCCGCGACAAAACGGGCGGTTGTTGTTGCGCTAGTTGCATCGCGTAACCAGCAGCGTGTCCAGCAGCGATGATGGCTACTGGAGTATTAAAAACATTTTTGACAAAATCTTGCAGAAATTGGTGATATAGGGCGGGTTGGTAGTTCAAGGGTAGACGAGGCGATCGCCCAAATCCAGGCCAATCGAGAGCGACGACTTGAAACTGAGATGATAATAACTCTGCCAGTCCACGCATTTCCGCGCGTGTGGAAGCAGTGCTGAAAGCTGGCAGAAGTAATATGGGAGATCCTTTGCCTAGAGTTTCATAAACGATGGGTAACTGTTGCCCTTCCCAAGCCCAGAGATATTCCTGAACGGTTCCGCCAATTCCGACAGTAGTAGGTGCAGAAATCGTTGAAGTTGCCATAAGACACAATCCCTATTTTATTTACTCTAGGCAATCTTTTAACTGCTGTTGAATTTGGGCTTCATTCAAGTTACGCCCAATAAATACTAGCTGATTGCTCTTTTGAGAAATCCACTTGTCAGTTTTCATCTCAACCCGTTTACCGCACAGTTGAAAGATGTGGCGTAAACTACTCTCCTTAAACCAGAGTAAACCTTTGGCGCGAAAAACGTCTTCGGGAAGTTGTTCGGTTAAAAATTGTTGAAATTTCTCTAAAAGGAGAGGGCGATCGCTTTGAAAAGAAAATGACATGAAACCATCATTTTCTAAGTGATGGGAATGATCGTGATGATGATCGTGATGGTGATCGTGATGGTGATGATGGCTAGATTCCTCTTTAGCTGGATAAAATTCCGCTTGGGAAAATCCCACATCTAAAATTAGTGGCAGAGGAACTTGCCCGTAGGCAGTTCGCAAAACTCTCGCCCCTACTTTCATGGCGCGGATGTAGTCTTCCAATTCCTTGACTTGCGCTTCGGGAACCAAATCGGTTTTATTGAGCAGAATGATGTCACCGTAGGAAATCTGATTGAGGGCAGCATCACTTTCAAAATGCTCCGGTGTAAACGTCTCCACATCTACTAAAGTCAAGATAGAATCGAGCCGAGTTAGATCGCGCAAATCTGTACTAATGAAGGTCAAGGCAATGGGCAATGGATCTGCGATTCCGGTTGTTTCGACAATTAAGTAATCAATGCGATCGCTCCGTTCCAGCACCCGATAAACTGCATCGAGCAATCCATCGTTGATTGTGCAACAAATACAGCCATTTGTGAGTTCGATCATATTTTGATCGACGGAAATCAATAGCTGGCTATCGATATTAATATCGCCAAATTCATTAACTAAAACTGCTACTTTTAAGTCTTGACAATTATGCAAAATATGGTTTAGCAGCGTTGTTTTACCACTACCTAAAAAGCCTGTAACGATCGTGACTGGCATTCCCCGTTTAGGAATATCCGGAATTAGGTTTTGTTTGGGTGCTGTAAGATTGTTCATTGCCCTTTCTGGATTAATTGAGCGATGCAGACATAGATTTACGCTATGCAGCGCAGTGTCTGCGATGACATGGCAGGTTCTCAGAATGCCGAGATATTTTTAATAATGATAACTATTATCATACGCGACACGGGTAGCGCTTTGTCGGCAAACCCTTCTACCAATCGCTTGCAGGCTATACAGGCGTAGGTTAGAGTAGCGAGTTCTAACCTACAATGCGATCGCTCTTTCCTCTGTCGGAAGTCTTAAATTACCGCAATGCAGTCAATTTCTACCAGCACATCCTTGGGGAGACGGGATACTTCCACGCAGGCACGAGCAGGGGCTGTCTCTGCGTCAAAATATTTACCATAAACTGCGTTAACCGCAGCAAAATCATTCATATCTTTGAGAAAGACGGTGGTTTTGACCACATTCTCAAAGTTAGCCCCAGCAGCAGAGAGAATCGCTTCAAGATGAGCCATTACCTGTTCTGTTTGCTTGGCTACATCGTCGGTGTAGACAATATCACCGATTCTAGGATCGATAGCAATTTGACCGGCGACGAAGATCATTTGACCGCTGGCAGCGATCGCTTGATTATACGGGCCGACTGGTGCTGGTGCGTTCTCTGTACGAATTACTTTGCGTGTCATAGGTATTTGTGTTGGTAACGATGCTTCTTGTTTAGGAGCTATTGTATCGAAGGCTTCCAGCTTGTAGCGTTTTCCATCAGGCATTATCGCACCCGTGAAGGCTGCATCCTTGACACTTGCTCCATAAATGTTTGCATCAGTTAAGATTGCCTTCTTCAAGTTGGCTCCATCTAGGTTAGTCTTTATCAAATCTGCTTTTTGGAGTGTTGCTCTCTCTAGATTTGCTCCTCGCAAACAGGTTTTTCTAAGCTTTGCCTCTCCCAGGTATACTCCAGCTAAATCCGCATCAGCGAGATTCAAGCTTGACAAATCGACTTTATCCAGGCTTACTACCCGGAGTTTAGCTCCCTGGAGATTTGCATTTTGCAAGTTTACATTAGACCTCTTGCAAAAGCCCCTCAGGAAGATTTTATTTTGGGGTGCAAAGCTCGTAATTGTAGAGAGCAGCAATCAGATTAAACCTTAAAATAAATCTTTTTCGACGATTTTTATAGAAGAGAGACAAAATTTTAAAAACCTTAAGACCCCAATTTATATACTCGCATACAACTCTAATTTTTGCTAACTCTTGATTACTCTTTTTACCTTCATTACTTAACTTACCTCCTTTAGGCTTTTTTTGGGGATTTGACTATTATTATGCAGTTTCTGAATAGCTTGATAACCTTTATCTCCCAAGCACTCTATATCTTTTCTCAACCTAACTTTACTGTTTTTGAATATACGAAAATCATGCTCTCTACCCTTACCATGAGCGGTGCAGATGATTTTACCATTTGCTTGTACCACTACTTGTGACTTGAGTGTATGTTGTTTTTTTGCTGTTTTAGAACTTTTTTGTTTTTTTAGGTCGTTTAATAGGGCTTTCTGTAACATCAACTAGGACTACCTGTACCTGATAATCAGAATTGGTCAGTCTTTTCTTGCCTGGAAGAGTGAAAGTCCTGGATTTAGTCAATGTATTTTCTGTTTTTCGGATAATTCTGTAAACTGTAGACTCGTTTGCTCCCCAAGATTGACCAATATGAAAATACGTGCGGTATTCTCTCCAATGATAATCAAACCCCAATTCATACCTACTTGACGATCGCACTGTTGCTTACTCGTCAGGATAAGGAGAGTATTTGGGCGACGGGATTACATGAAATTTTCAAAGACTGGATTAATTGTCGCGGGTGCCGGGATTGCTGTAAGCCTTAGCAACTTGGCAGAAAGCACAAAAAAGAATACCACTGCACCTTCAAAAATAGTTACGAAACCTCTCTGAACGGGTAAAACCATGTTACCCGTTCAGAGAGGTTTCGTAACTAAGAATATTAAATAAAAACACAATAATTTTGGGCTAATGGAATAGTGCATGTAGCATAGACATTTACCCTTAATAAAGAGACCAGACTTTATGCCTTTAATCGGTATTGGTACGGATCAGCAGCTTTGGACTCGAGCAACATTAACTGATTCCTGGAAGCGGTTACCTATTGGTGAGCCAGTAATTAGCGTTACTGTTATGAGTGATGGGGCACTTCTTGGTGTGAAAGCAGGCGGGGTTTTGACAGCTATAACCACCATGAAAGATGGAACACTTCTTGGTGTTGGTGATAACAAGCAGCTTTATTCGCAAGTCACATTAGCTAGCCCAGGGCAGCAAGTACCTAACAGTGGCTCAGTGATTAGCATTACCGTCATGAATGATGGAACACTTCTTGGTGTTGGTGATGATAAGCAGCTTTGGACTCGAGCAACATTAAATAGCCCGTGGCAGCCAGTACCTAACAGTGGCTCAGTGATTAGCATTACCGTCATGAATGATGGAACTATTGTCGGTGTTGGTGATGATAAGCAGCTTCGGACTCGAGCAACATTAAATAGCCCGTGGCAGCTAGTACCTAACAGTGGCTCAGTGATTGCCATCACTAGTGCAGAAAGTTCTAACTTGAAATCATTAAGTGCAATTCAATTACAAGCATCTACTGGTCACTATTTTTGCGCCGAAAGTGGTGGTGGAAAAGAAGTTATTGCAAATCGGACCGCTATAGGTCCCTGGGAAACTTTTGAATTTGTTGATCTGGGCAACGGAAAAGGTGCTTTAAAAGCATCTAATGGGCAATTTGTTTGCGCCGAAAGTGGTGGCGGAAAAGGAGTTACTGCGGATCGAAACGCTATAGGTTCCTGGGAAACCTTTGGATTTGTTGAGCTGGGTAACGGAAAAGTTGCTTTAAAGGCATCTAATGGGCAATTTGTTTGTGCCGAAAGTGGTGGTGGAAAAGGAGTTACTGCGGATCGTAATGCTATAGGTCCTTGGGAAACGTTAAAAGTTATCACCAACAGAAGAATTTGGGCAATTTCAAAAGCGCTGACTAAGGATGAATTGGACCAAGCAATTAGGACCTATGCTCCAGTTGTCCGCTTTCATCCTGAAGAAAGATAAGTGCTTAAGCAAAATTAATTACATATTCGGTTCCGACTTTTTTTAGCACATTTTTGACATACTTTACTAAACTTTTCCAGTCCCGATAAGCCTCTATCTCTATCCATTCA
>NZ_JAMPKB010000035.1:0-64641 GCF_039961925.1 Trichocoleus sp. DQ-U1
TTGATGATGTCTACTTTCTTTATAAATTCTTTTGAGAATCCTTTGAGTTTCTCGGCTTAAATCTCTAATAAATCTCATAAGTCTCTTGTTTTCTTGACTTTTGTTTTAGCTTATTCTACTTTTTATTATGTGTAATTTATTTTACATAAGCACTTAAATTAATTTTATTAGAATTAAAAAAAAGTTGTTGATTATAAAGATTAGCTAGACTGATCTTGAAGAATACGGCGTCTTTGAATAAGCCCAGTCATTTTGGCAGCAAGAGCCTCTATTTGGTAATAAACAGGATGGGGTAAGAAGCAGAGCAAATAGGCAGCTGCTAAGGTCATCAGCGTGCGGCGGGGCTGCTCCAAAAGGATGCGCCAGTGAGCAGCCAAGGCTCGGTGCATTAGCTGCACAGCCATTGAGCCTGCTTTTAAACGGACTGCACTTCTCGCTAAATATCGCAGTTGATATGCTTTAGTGGGGTTTTCCCATTCAGCAATTAATTCTGGAGCGTAGGAGCGTGTTTTTTCAATTACCCTTTCGAGAGCTTCTAATTGCTTCAGCAAACTAGCTGAAAGACCCCCTGCGTTTACCCGATACAGTGTCAGCGCTTCAGGAATGCCCTCAATTTGCCAGTTGGTTTGAAGGAGGATGCGAAGCCAGCATTCTATATCCTCTGCCTGACGAAAGTTATCATCAAAATAAAAATCTTCAACAGTCCCGTAAAGATTATCTTGAAATTTAATCGCTTCAAATACCTCTCGCCGAACTACGGGAGCAGAACCATTTCCGACTGGATTGTCGCGAAGTAAATCGGGTGGTGTAATGTCCTTGAACTTGGGCATCAGATAGGTACCCAAGGAATTTCCCGTTTCATCAACAAAAGCAGAGCGACTAAAACTAATCCCTACCGTTGAGGAATTATCTAAATGTTCGAGATGTTTCTCTAATTTTTCCGGTAGCCAAAGGTCATCGCCATCTAAAAAAGCTAAATAGTCGCCATGAGCATGGCGGATTCCGGTGTTTCTTGCTCCAGCGAGTCCTCTATTTTTCTGGCTAACGATTTTAATTCTAGGGTCTATATACTGCTGGCAAATTTCTACAGTTCTATCGGGAGAGCCGTCATCAACTACAATAATTTCAAAATTTTTGTATGTTTGAGCTAGAACCGATTCAATTGCAGCACCTATATACTTTTCTACTCCGTAGGCTGGAATAATAACCGAAAATTTTTTCATGAAAAGTACCATTTTCTTTAAGTTGCTTGAAAAATTCTTTCGTCAAGCATATCTAATACTTTGCTGTCCCGGTTCATGTCAAATTTTCTAGCAAAGTAATATTTATCTTTAATTAAATTTGGAAAATCTTCAGATGTGAGGATGCGGGGATGACCGTGTCGGCTGTTCTCCCAATCAATATAGCGCATATTGCGGGGATAAAAATTAAACAAACCACTATTTAATAAGATGGTTTGCATAAAAGATTCATCGGGAAGGCGAACTTTCTTGTAGTAGTTCACCAAATCAGGATTGGCAGAGCAAAAATCATGAATGTATTGAATGCATTGTCTAGAAATTGTTTTAAAGTAAGAGCCTCCATAGCATACAAATTTGTCATTAAATGGAGCTGAAGCGGCCCGTTGCCCGATGATGAGTCCATAGGAAGAATCAATCCGCACAAAAGGCTGAACATTATTAATAAGAACTCGAAAAGGTTTGAATAAGGCTCTTTGCCACTTGGCTAATTCTATACCTGACCACCAGTATTGATAGAAGTAGCGATCGCGCCCATCTTTAGCTCCCCAAGTACACTTATCAGAAAGCACATTAAAATAATCAAAAAATCCATCGTACTCGGTTGCAGCCAGAAAATTCTCAAATTTTGAGAGCGATTGAGTCGGATAGTCTTGACCTGTAAGATTAGCTAGCCAATCAAATTGAATATTCTGGGTTAAAATCCAGTCAATAACATCCAAATAAGCTTGGGTTATCGAGAAATCGCCTCTTCCAACTTTCTTAGCTCTTAGTACTTTAACATTCGGTAAACTCTCGAAGAGTTCTACATCTATTTGACTAGCATTAAAGTTATGACTCATCACTATATAAGAGTCATTACTGGACTTTTTAATAACTTTAACCAGCCGATAAATTTGCTCCGGATTGGTATGGGTTTGGATCAGGTAGACAACCCTCATATTCTGCAACCTATTTTGATGGCGAGCGGGTGTTTATAAAAAAGGTTCTATCATTATGCCAATTGACGGGAACGATCTTGAAGAATGCGTCGTTTTTGGGCGGCTCCTGTCATTTTTAAGGCAAAACTTTCTATCTGGCGGTAGAGAGGACGTGGCAGTAGCCACAGCGAATAGGCAGCTCCCAACGTCAAAAGTGTCCGCCGGGGTTCGTCAAGAATCATGCGCCAGTGGGTAGATAAGGCGCGGTGAGCCATGTCTACAGCGGTTGGGGCAGCTTTCAGCCGGACTGCCCACCGGGCTAATTTCCGCAACTCGTAGGCTTTAGCTGGGTTTCCATACTGAGCAATCAAATCTGGAGCATAGGAGCGGGTTTTTTCCAGCACCTTTTCCAAGTCTTCTAACTGCTTGAGCAGATTTGCTGAAGCCCCTCCGGAATTAACTCGGTACAGCGTCAAAGCTTCAGGAATGCCTTCGATTTGCCAATTAGTCTTTAAGGAAATGCGAAGCCAGCATTCGACATCTTCAAAATGTCGCAATCTTTCATCGAAATAACAATCTTTTGCAGTACCCTGAGGAGCATCTTGAAACTTAATAGCTTCAAAAACCTCTCGCCGAATCACCGGAACTGAGCCATTTCCAATCGGGTTACGGCAGAGGATCAAGGGTGGAGCAATATCCTTGAGTTTAGGCATTTGATAGATACCTAATGGCTGCCCCGCTTCGTCAATAAAAGCAGAGCGGCTAAAGCTAAGCCCGACAGTTGGTGAATTTTCTAGATGCTCAATATGTTTTTCCAGCTTTTCTGGCAGCCACAAATCGTCTCCATCTAAAAAAGCCAGATATGCTCCTTGAGACTGGCGAATTCCTGTATTTCGAGCGGCGCAAACCCCGCTATTATGCTGGCGAATAATCTGAATTCGAGGATCTGTGAATTGCTGACAAATTTCTACACTTTGATCGGGAGAACCATCATCAATAATTAGAAGTTCAAAATGTTTATAGGTTTGGTCTAAAACTGATTGCACTGTAGCAGCTATATATTTTTCGACTCCATAAACCGGAATTATGACAGAAATTTTTTTCATTTTGATTTTTAAAAATTGTGAAAAATTAATATTTGCTACAGCCAGCACTTCCTTGTGATTAACTGCCCCCTTACTCTGACTGACTTATAGTAGGAACATCCTTTGTCATGGACGTACTGGGACGCAAATTACCAAATTTACGGGCTATGGCAGAAACTAAACGACGCGGTTTATGAATCAACAAATTATAAAAGGTGAGTGACAGCCGCTTCTGGTAGGACTTTGGTGCAAGACGAAACGAAACATCTTGAGCGTTTGTGTTACAAAGTTCCCTAGGTATTTCAGCGGAGGCAGTTTCTTTAAATGCTTCTGTTAGTTGAGTAGCTAAATTAGGAAAACCTAACTTTTCTGCCATTTCTACGATCAGATGACCGTCATAATTAATGTATTGTTGATGTTTGAAATCTCCACAATAAACAATGCCAAAATCTAAGTATTCCTCTAGCTCATTGGCTAAGCGCACCAAAAGAATATCGCGATCAAGCGGATCGAGCGTATCAATGCGGTGAAAAATATCGGGAATCGTCTTTTTATTCCAGGACAGCGTTGCATATCTAGCAAGATACTCCTCAATCTCTTTGCCAACAACACGTTTTACCTGTTCGCGTTTGGCATTAGAAATGCCTTTTTTCCCGTTTCCAAAGTCACCATGAGTATAGGTAGCATGAAGCAGACCTGTTGCTACTATCTTTGCAGGTACATGAAGAGAAACCAGGATACTAGCAGTGCTGACTAGATGGGCAATAAACGTCTTACCTGAGGCTCGAAAAGCACCTGTGAACAGCTGCATTGTCAGCTGATAAGCATCACGGATGCGGTTAATATCGTTGCTTGAGTAGCCTTCTGCACGTAGCTGGTTGAAGAGTTGAATGTTTGTTTGAGCAAAAGAGTGCATAATTTTGCTTTTGATTGGAATGCTTCATTTTTGTTGCACTTGGCTTAGGCGAAGTCCATTGATTTTGTCTAAGTCAAGTGCATTTAAAAAAATTAACAATCATTGAACGGCTTAGGCAAAACGTCTCTCTGAAGAAGGAAAACCCAAACAACATTTCAATTTCAACAGGAGCGTTCCTGAAAAAGCGGGGAATCGCTTAACACAGAACAAGTTTAGTAATAGCATCCACTTTTCCAAGGTAGGAGTACGACTAAAAAAGTCTGTGGATTGCTTTCGAGTTCCCCACTTGTTTTCTGGATGAAGACTTAGGTTTTGGCTGTGCAAGGGTATTTATCGTCGAAGCGATCGCACCTTCTTTTGGCACCTTCGTTTCGTCGTTCTACACCCTTACACGCCAACCTAACGGGACGATGCCGTCACTGTAGGCTTCTTCTCCGGTATTGCAGGCATCTGAGGTTGTAGCCCTTTCGCTTGCAGGCGAGCCTGACGATTCGTGAGATAACGGTTAAACACCTTATCTAGAGGACGCAACACTTTTGCCACCCCGCCCCCAGCAAGACCTAAAGTCAGGCGGCTACCAATTGGGTTCAGGATTGTCACGTATCGCCGCCATCCCAAGCGCTTGTAGCGATATTTGAAGTACCCGTCCTCGTCCAAATTCCATTTATCGCGCAAGCGATGCAAGCTATTGAGTTCCCAAGCGTCGCTCCAACGCAGCATATAGAAGAGCATATCTGACGGCTTCAGGGGCGGGCCTGGAACATAAGTGACAAGACACGCAGGCTCAAAGTAAACGCTACCACCCGCCTCAACGACTGTCATGCAGAAATCGAGGTGTTCTTTAGTATTGAACATTTGTTCATCGAGCAAGCCGACTTTCTCAAAGATTTCAGTGCGAACCAGTACGCAATGGAATTCTGCTAGTTCGGTTTGTTGACGTTTGAGCTTGGGTCGCACCTCCGCTACTTTCTGACCTTGCTTGTACATTTTCTCGCGGAGACGCCGTCTGGGGTTTTCGCCGACTTTTTCCAGCCAAATGTGGGCTTCTCCACCGGCAAAATGGACAATTTCGTGTACCGGAGTGCCTTGGCAGGTCAGGGGACCCACTACGGTAGCGTTTGTCTCTTCAGCGCACTGAACTAAGCTTTCCAACCAGTCTGGGCTGACGATCACATCGTTATCGATAAAGACGAGATACTTGGTTGTAACCTGACTCAGACCGAGGTTTCTGGCGCGGTTTGGAGTGAGGTAGTGATCGGTGCGAATGATTTGAAATCCTTTTTCACTCGCTTGCTGTTGCAAATAACGCTGAATGTGAGCGGGTGAACCCCCATCTACGTAAACTAACTTGAATGGGACTGATGTATGTTCGTAAATGCTTTCCAGCGACTCGCGGGCGCAGCTGAAACGTTCGCGGGGTGAAACAACAATCGTAACTTGGGGATCTAACATCAGGAACTCCTCGCTAAAGACTAAACAATTTATCGGCTGTTTTGTTTGCTATGCATCAACTCAGCTAGATAGGGAAAAAACTTGTTTGTGTTTAAAGTCTGTACTGTGTAGTTGCCCGGTGTCGCTTGGGCAGGTCTGTTTTACACAGGCAAAGACTGGAGATTGTGGTAAGACCAGTAAGCTCCCTGCTGGGCAAGCAACTCGTCATGCCCTCCCTGTTCGATAATTCGACCTTTCTCCATTACCACAATTTTGTCGGCATTCCGGACAGTAGCCAAACGGTGGGCAATCACAATTACAGTCCGGTTTGTTCGCAAACGTTCCAGTGCTTCTTGCACTAACTGTTCTGACTGCGAATCTAAGGCGCTGGTGGCTTCATCGAGAATCATGATTTCCGGGTCGCGCAGCATTGCCCTAGCAATTGAAATGCGTTGTCGTTGTCCTCCGGAAAGCCTAACGCCCCTATCTCCTACCACTGTGTCGTATTGGTTGGGCAACTGACAGATAAATTCGTGGGCATTGGCAAGGCGGGCTGCCTCAATCACCTTTTCTCTGTCCATTCCCTCTAAACCGTAGGCAATGTTATCCAGAAGTGAGGCATTAAAGATGTAGGTGTCTTGGCTAACGACTCCGATGTGCTGGCGTAGCGAGACAACATCGTAGTTTCGGATATCTTGACCGTCGATCTCGATTACACCGTCGGTCACTTCGTAGAAACGGGTAACGAGAGATGCCACAGTGGATTTCCCGGCTCCAGAAGCGCCAACCAGCGCCACAGTTTTGCCACGAGGAATTTCTAGATCCAAACCGTTGAGGACGTAAGATCTGCCGCTGTAGGCAAATTTTACATTTTGGAAAAGAATGCGATCGCGCAACCCTGTAAATTTCTGGTTTCCATTAGGAAGCGGATATTTCTCTGGTAACGAGAGCGCCTCCGTGACTTTCGTTAACGCTGGCAGAGACTCTTGGACAGAACCCCTCGCTGCATTCACCTTTTTCAGTACCGGAACAATTCTAATCAGAACCAGCATGAATATCAGCAGCTCTGCGGTCGTCAGCAGACCCTTGGAGATAAACAAAGTGTAGCTACCGACTAGAACTACCATCGCCGCCGCCAAAGTCGCTAACTCTGTCAGCGGGTCGATGATGTTTAGCTTCTTAGCTAGCCCGATGTTCGCCTCCATATAATTGCTACTGATCTTATTGAAGCGGTTCAGTTCAAAATCCTCCGCACCATAAGATTTAACGATGCGAACACCGCCTAACGTATCTAAAGCCATCGCGTTCAGAGTGCGTTTAGCAGTGACAACTAAACCCCCCGATGTCTTAATCTTTTTCAAGAAATAACTGAGCCATAAAGCAACGCCTGTAATCAAAAATGTCGTTAGAACCGTCATTTTCCACGACACGATCACCAACGTTCCCAGATAGGCGATTAAAATCAGCAGGTTGGTCAAGCCATAAAAGAAGTTAGTCAACAGCTTGTTTGTTTCCATCACCTCTGTATGTAAGGTGCTGGTTACTTTACCCATCTGCACATTATCAAAAAATTCAATGGGCGAATATAAATAGGTTTGATACAGCCGTTTCCTCAAGCGTTTGATGACGGCTTCCCGATAAATGGAAGTCAAGACTTGGGAAATGTAGTAGAAATACCCTTTTAAAATTAAAGAACCCATGAGGACTAAGGCAAACAAGCTAATGAGCGTTCCTTTACCTTGCTGCGCTAGCCAACTATTCAACCCTTCCGTTAAAGCCATTTGAGGAAGAAGCGTTCCACCTCCTTCATTCAAAATTACTTTTAGGAAAGGAATCATCAATCCGATTCCTACACTATCTAGAATAGAAGACAAAATCATTGTCACTAAACCTAGATAGAGAGTTTTCTTCTGCACCTCCAAAATCAGAGAGGTCAGTTTATCGAATTTTCCAATTCGCTTCATTAAGCCCAATTTTAATTTTGCTTTAGCCTCACGCAACCTTGTTTCTCGTCCGAGTGTCTGACTTCGACTCATAGTGTCTACCGCTACTGAACCTTTGAACAGCCAATCGTTGATTGCTAATTCCAGGCTAAATTTTCTTGCCGGAGCGCTTTTTCCTGATGTTTCACTGTGCTTACGCTTGCTCTTAAATTATTTTGCTCGTAGGAAACACAGTGTTAGCTTTGTTCACTTTCTCTAGTAAATGTTACCAGACTTTTTGCTATAAAAGCATCGAAAAAACACGATTTCCCCTATTTTTAATGTGAAGTTTTAGTGAAGTTGCAATTAATATAAAATCCTTACTTGAAGTTTTTATTTTTTAACTCATTCAATCAGAAAATTATTCGGTTTATATCATGTTTTTTCTAGAAAAATATACTTCTAATGGCAGATTTTAACCTGCCAAATGCAATTTTAACGGTTGAACTCTATCTAATGGTAGATTTCTACTAACCGCTCGTTCAACTTGTTAAAGTCGTAATGCGCTTCTACGTAGGCGCGACCGGAGCGACCCATTTCAGGCCAAACTTCCGGATGTTCAAATAAATAGCCCAACTTTTCAGCCAGAGTATCGGCATCTCGTTCGGGAACCAAAAAACCAGAAATCCCATCTTCAATCAGTTCTGGAATGCCACCGTGTTGCGTTCCTATCACGGGTAAACCCATTGCCATTGCTTCTTTTAATACGTTTACGGGGGCATCTTGATCGCCGTTCTTCGCTGTCACGCAGGGGGCGATAAATATATGGGAGTTGTCAAGAATTTCAATGAGTTCCTGCTGCTGCTTGTGACCCAGCAATTTTACTTTGTCACTAACGTCCAGCTCATCAATGAGTTGCTGCAAACTTTCCTTTAATGGCCCATCCCCAACGATGTTGTACTCGATGTTGGGGTATGCCTTAGCCAACTTGGCAATGGCACGAATTCCATACTCAATCCCTTTTTTTTCGACAAGGCGACCTGTGGTGACAATTCCAATGCGACCATCAGCGGGTAGATGACGTGTGGTAAACACAAACTTGCTACAATCGATGCCCGAACGAAGGACGATGATTTTCTTCTCATCGCAACCTAGCTTAATCAGGCGACGTTTGAAATAATCGCAGTTAGAAAGAAAAAGGTCTCCTGTGGCGAATAAGGGATTATAAACGTCTTCACCGAATTCCTGAATATGCTGGCTAATATCGAAACCGCGAAATGAGGTAATTAATTTTCCGTGGGGCGCACCAATCAGCCGAAATGACATCCCGATGAATCCTAAAGGGCCAAATTGACAATGGATGATGTCGTATTCTTTTTTGCCCAATAATGAGACTGCTGCATATAGTAACCTCAATGAAGCAGCTTCTTTGCCATACTTAAAAACATTAAGCGATCGCAGTAATAGGGCTGGGTCTTTGTAGCTGTTCGCGAATAGCAACCCCAAGCCTTTTAGCCCGCGAATCGCAATATTAGATGGCATTTGGATATAGTAGGTACGATTCAGGAGTTGGTACTTTTCTACTGCTGGATGCACCTTGGAAGTATCTCCGAGTTGGTCAGAATAGATATCAACTTCGTGACCCCGATCGATTAAACCAGCGATTTGGTTTAAGATAAAGGTTTCTGACAAAACCGGAAATCGACCAACAATCATCGCGACTTTCACAACAATTTTACCCCTATAACTTGACTTTTCTATTTACTAAATACCCTATCAGGTAATTAGCAGTTTCTCGTATATTTCAGCTAAATAGTCGTTTAGCTGCCCAATTTCATAGTGCTTTTCCACGTATGCACGACCAGCCGCACCCATTTCGGGCCAGACCTCTGGGTGGGCGATTAGGTAGCCTAATTTTTCTGTCAAAGCATCGACATCTCGTTCTGTAACTAGGAACCCTGAAACCCCATCTTCGACTAGCTCAGGGATACCACTATGGTAAGTGCTGGCAACTGGCAAACCCATTGCCATTGCTTCTTTTAAAACATTAGGAATTCCTTCTTGATTATTATCCTTACTGGTTACGCAGGGAGCCACAAAAATGTGGGAATCGTTGAGAATTTGCACGACTTCGTGCTGTTGTTTCCAACCCAAGAGATTTACTATATTTCCAACATCTAGCTCTTGAATCAGTTGCTGCAAGTCTGGCTTTAAAGAGCCATCACCAATGATATTGTATTCAAGATCGAGGTTCATTTTTGTCAAGTTAGCAATAGCGCGAATACCATATTCAATCCCTTTTTTTTCAATTAGGCGACCTGTTGAAACAATCCGCACTTTACCATCGGGATGCGGATAGCGTGTCTTAAAGGAAAACCGATTACAATCGATTCCTGAGCGGAGTACAATAATTTTTTTTTCATTGCAGCCCAGACTAATCAATTTATTTTTAAAATGGTTACAAATGGGCAGGAAACAGTCTCCTTTTTCAAATAGCTTTTTATAGATATCGTCACCATATTGACTGAGATACATAGTGAGGTCAGAACCTCGAAATGAGATAATTACTTTAGCTCTAGAGGCAGCAATTGTCCTAAAGTACATCCCTAAGAATCCTAAGGGTCCAAACTGGCAATGGATTATATCGTATGGCTTATTTGATAGAAATGGGAGTAACGAGAATGTTGTATACAGCATCCTCAATGAAGCCGCTTCTTTGCCATACTTAAAAACATTAAGCGATCGCGCAAAAGCAACAGGATTTTTATGGAAATTTGCGAATAGCAGCCCAATCGCTTTAATTACGTAAATTAAATGATTCGCTGGTCTTTGCTCCGGAACATAGTAGGTGCGATCAAGAAGTTGATATCTTTCCACATCTGGGTGGATTTTGGCAGTATCGCCCGGTTGCTGGGCGTAAATTTCAATCTCTTGTCCTCGCTCAATCAACCCCACGATCTGATTTAAGATGAACGTCTCTGATACAGTAGGAAATTTACCAACAATAAAAGCGATTCTCATCGTAAATTTCACCTAATATCCGATACTCTGCTGTCATCATCCTGGACGGTTAAGCATCAAGAGCCTTTAGGTCGTTTGAACTGTTTTAGTACAGACAGGTAAAGCTCCTTGGTATTGAATACATAGAACATCAAGATTAAATAGGTCAAAGCCATTACCGCCAAACTGACAATGACTGTAGCCCAAACGGTTAAAGTTGGCGCGATCGCTAACTTAACCCCAAAAGCGATCGCTCCTGCGATTAGAGATGCCAGCAAAGGATGCTTCATTGCTTCTAATAAATTGAGCATGGTGATAGACGTGCCGCGCGTTGCATAGTACATACAAGGCAATGTCTGCAATAGCTTGGCAATTGAATAACTTAAAGCAACACCGCGTGCGCCGTAAGGTAATCCAAAGAAAAAAGAAATCACTAAGAAGCTGGAAGAAAATACTCCCCACTTGAACATCTGAGCTGTCCTTCCTGAAGAAATGTAGAGCCAGCCAGAGGTATTCGTAAGTGGTTGAACGAGTGCAGATATACCAAGAAGCTTGAAGATTGTACCAGCCTCTCCCCATTGGGAGCCAAGTATCAGCTCGACCAATTCTTCGGAGACAATCATCATAAATAGGACGATGGGCGTCGTCAAAAATCCGATCAGCGATAGTCCTTTTAAATAGTGGTTGCGAAATTGCTGTGGCTCAGAATGCAATCGGCTCAGACCGGGAACGGCAACAGCGGTAATGGGGGAATTGATTTGTTGCAAAGGAAGCATCATTAAGCTGTATGCTTTCGCGTACACACCTAGAGCCTCAGCACCCCACACCCGTCCGATTAAAATATTGTCCAGGTTTCGGGCGCAGTAGTTAAGGACGCTAAAACCAGTGAGGTTGCCACCAAAAGCCAGCATAGAACGGACGCCTGAGCGTTGAGCCGGTAAGCCAGGACGCCAACCACACATTACCCAAACTCCTACAGCCGTGACGATTGCCGTAGTCAGTGACATAAATACCAGCGACCAGTATCCAGCCCCATACAAAGCCGAAATAATCGCGATCGCTACCCCCAGCACGATGGAGACGATCTCAATTGCAGCGAGAGCGGTAAAGCGCATCTGTCGCCGAAGCAAGGCTTGGTGCTGGACGCTCAACCCACCAAATATAAATGCACTGGCAGAAACGATCGCAATCCAGGTCAGGCGCGGCTCACCATAAAACCAAGCGATCGCCGGTGCCATAACCGCAGTCAATAGCATCAGCAAGAGGCTCATCCCCACATTCACCCAAAACAGGGTGCTGACTTGCTTGTGGTTGATTTCGGCTCTTTGGATCGTCGCCGTTGACAGACCCATGTCATTGAAGAGAAACACAATACCCGTCACGCTAGTCACCATCCCAATTAGACCGTAGTCTTGAGGTGAGAGTAGACGAGCTAGCACAACCGTCGATCCCATTTGAAGTACAAATTTGCACCCCTGACTCACCATCGTGACTGCACCGCCACGAACCGAGCGACCTTTTAAATCAGCCTTCAGATGGTCAGTCTGAAAGTGCTGAGTTTGGTCAGGCTCAGATAGAATCTTTTTCTCTAATCTTGACAAATTGATACCTCTTATAAAACTCTTTGAAGCGACTAATTTAAAAATTGCTAATTATTTCTGATATTTATAGAAGGATTTAAACCCTTCTTCTAAATTTCCTTGCTTTGGTCGGTTTTCAAACTAAATTCAGGGCGTCTCCTTACCGATATTTGCTAAATTTTTACTCCAGCGTTGATATCTAAAATCACGAAATTTAGTAGATATCTGCCGAAAATAGTTAGCGAATTTAGGGGAAAGCGATCGCATCACCAGCCATTTCAGCAGTAAGCGCTGAGCGCTGCTATTTAGGAGCATTTTTGGATACAAACGAACTGCCGTTTTTAGTTTGTAACCCGCTTGCTTAACTGCATCAGGATCTGCTTTACGAGTTAAATACAGATCGGCGAGGTGCTGATAAACATTTGCTAAACTCTGGTTCTTGAGAGATTGCAACTCTGATGGCGCTGTTTGAAAAGCCTTTTCAAGCGCCATCAGATTATATTTTTCCCTAACCTCTATCTTGGAAGAAATTGAGCCAGGTACTTGACGATAAAAAATTTGATGTTGAGGAACTAGAACGTAAGACCACTTAGCTGCTAACCTGAGCCAGTAATCCCAATCATGAGTAGATTTCAGTTCTGGGTCGAGTTCCCCAACGGACTCAATTGCTTGCTTACGAATCAGTGGAATTGAACCACAAACTAAGAAATTGCTGACTAATAATTGTGGATAAACATTTCCTTCAAAATATACGGGTTGCTGCACATATAAAAGTTTTCCTTTTTCATCTATAAAAGAAGTCCAGCTATAAGCTACTCCTGCTTCTGGGTGCTTTTGTAATTCTGCAAGTTGTAGTTCTAGCTTGTCTGGGGTCCATAAATCATCTGCATCGATAAAGGCAATAAATTCACCTTTAGCGTGAGCTAAACCGCGATTGCGAGCGACTGCGGCTCCGCCATTTTCATAGACAAATACTTTTACCCGTTCATCAACAATTCCTTTAAGCAGTTCTACGCTTTTGTCACTCGATCCGTCATCAACTAAAATTATTTCCAAGTCTGAAAATGTTTGTTGCTGAACAGATTTAACCGTTTCCAAGATTGTTTGTTCAGCATTGTAGACCGGAATTATCACTGATATTACTGGCATTTAGCTTAACCTTTGTAGAAGTCTAATCAAAGAAAATATTATCTTAATTTACCTCAATCATCAGTAAACAGTTTAAAGTTCTGTTTTGACTCTATAACCGTTTTCAGCAATATTGGTTTCAGTGAATAAAAAGCTAGGAAACTTTTCTTTGATGCTAATTCCTAACATAACTAACCCAGGCCAATAAACATAAGCAAGAGCCTCTATATTTTCTCCAAATGTAAACATAAATATTACCAAAATTATACTTAATCCTACTCGTGAAACTCGGCTACTTTGCGACTTGATTACTAAATCTATGAAGCTCCAAGCTAATGGAATGACAAGTGCCGTAAACCCTACGATTCCTTTCGTTACCAGAAGACCAAACCAAGTATTGTGAGAACCGATTGGCTTGAATGTTGCAACAGCAGGTCCTTTAAATTCACCAATTCCATGTCCCCAAATAGGAGCTTCTTTCCAACGTTCTACTGCTAGGCGAGCCAATATATCTCTCACTCTGGAAGAGCCTGCTCTAGCTTGGTAGAACATATCAGAGAAAGCCCTAAATGAATTAATTAGCCAGGAAGAAAACACTCCCATAATAAAACTGGCGATTCCGGCTATGAGCTGTATATAAGGTTTCGTAAAATTTGATAAAGCCCAAGTAGAAAATATGACAAAAGGAAGAGATACAATACCTAAGCGCGAAACCGAACCCACAATCATTGCAACCGCGCCAATCATGCCAATGAATCGCCATTTTTTGTTCGATTCTTGCGCTGCTAGAAAGAAATAGATATTTCCTACCATTCCCAAGGCGGGTGCCCAGGGGGTAAACAATTCAAGACGAACTCCACCTCCTTCCGGATCGAGACCGTAGAGGTTAACACTGTAGTAAGCAAGACCGCTACGTTCTATGATCCGCAAAGGGGAAGTGTAGATATGAGAAGGTAGGTGTAATCTAGACGCTGTATAGCAAACGATCACAGCAATTAAACTTTGCAGACAAAGTATGCAAGCTGCTCTATAAATTATCTGTGGTCGAATTTTTAAACAGCCTGCAAGAGGAAATAACGCTAAGGGAGCATATCTTACAACCCAATTGATTGATGAGTTAAGAATTTTGCCTAATCCTAGATTGAAGTTCATGTGAGCAGCAATTAAAGCCACCTCCATGACTAAGATACAAATAATCCACACCCAGATTGTTGTGGGAATGGTTATTTTCTCCTCAGTGGGCGTATTCTCTGTTTGGTTCCACAGTTTCTTTCCTACACGCCACAAGAAAAACCAAGCTAGTATAGGCACTAAGGTCATTTGTAGCCCAAGAATGTGAATTACATAAATCCAGGTAATGTAATACCAAATCAACTTTTCTTCAAGATTTTGAGGTTTCATTGATATCTGGTTCATGCATCTTGGGTCTAATCAAAACAATATTGTTGCTGCGGTTTATCTCCTGAAATCTGAATCGATTTCCAGTGATTACGGACTGGTATCCAAGTAGGTATGTTTAACTAGCGTAGAAGACCGAGAAATTTTGCGATCGCGCAGCCACAGTAACAGCAGTCCATTGGTACAAAACAAGGAACCTAAGGCTGCACCTAGCAGAACTAATTTCTTATTGGGGGCACTCGCAGAAGTCGGAATTGTAGGCTCTGTAAAGATTTGAAGTTGAGGATAAGAGGAAGATATATTTGACTTGCTCAAATCCAATCTCGCTAAAGTAGAAGAAAAAACTGCTTCGGCAATTTGCACATCCCGCATCAGGTCGGCTAATGAAACCTCTTGCTGTGCTAGTGACTTGAGGCGACTCTCAAGTAGAGCAAGCTGTTGGTTGAGCGATCGCGCTTCTGCTTGGAGTCCTTGTGCCTCTGTCTGCACTGTCACTAACTCTAGGAAAAGAGCATCCCGCGAGGTTCCCGATCCACCACTTTTGCTCAGGTTAAGTTCTTCTAGACTTGCTATCGTAACGGGTCGCTTTAAAAGAGAGCGCCCCTGCCTCAGTAAAGCCGTTTGAGCGGCATTTAGCTTTGCCTGCTGCTGAATTAGAGCAGGATGATCGGGTAAAAACTTTGATTGCAAAGCAACGAAGAGGCTGTTCGCTTCACTATAGTCTTGTAAGTATTGTTGAAATAGGGAGTCGGCTTGAAGAACAAAAGCATCTGCTGCTTGTTTAGCCGATAAATCTAAGCTACTAGATAGTCCTTGCAAACGAGCATTCGCATCTTGCTGTTTAGCTAATACTTCAGCCCGCTGTCGGCGTAGCTGTTCAATATTTTGTGAAAGGTTCGTAAGTTGATCCGTAGAAGTTAAACCCGAACGCGCTTTGTACTCAGATAGGCGTGTTTGCGCTGCTTTTAATTTTTTTTGGGACTCCCCAAGGGTGGATTGTAGCGTTTTATCCTGCTGAGCGGCTTCCTTAATTCTCAGTTCGTTGATTTTTACTTGCAAGGCTTCGTAGAGCGCTAAAGATTTTTTATAAGCTTCTTCGGGAGTCGTTCCTTGAAACTCAAAAGTCATCAGCGTGGTGTTGTCTAATACTTTAGCTCTGGGTTTACCAAAATCTTGCAAGGGCATATTGAGCTTATTAGCAGCAGTCTCCAAGACCGGCTTACTGAGAGCTAGAAATTTATAGTTCTCTCTGGGATCTTGATTCGTACTCATGTAGGGAGAGTCGCTTTTAGAGGAAGCTTGCCCAATCCCTGGCAGGTTGATATTGCTGGCTGAACCGGCTGAGGGTAAACTAAGCGCTAACTCAGTGCTGTAATTGGGTTTGGTAACTTTTATATAATATAAAGCTCCTCCCCAAATAGCTGCATTAGTTAATAGTCCTAAGACTAAGTAACGCATCCAATTTCCTTGAGACCTTGTCGATTTTGGGGAAGATTTAGAAATACTTGCAGAGTCAGTAATAGCCAAATCTTCATGGGGAGAGGTAATCGGGCGTTTCATAGTCAAAGAATTAGGCTTACACTAGGGTTATTGCGATTGTTTGTCTCTTTGAATAGCTAGGCTCAAGGACTGAATGGCAATCTTGATTCAATAGTTTTGTATAACCTTTGCTTATTAGAGTATACACAGCCTTTACTTCGCTACTTTTTAGGAGTGGTTTATCATTGCTCTCGTGAAGAGATTGAGATAAAACGCTTTGATATTTTCAGTTTCAAACAACAGCTAGGATGCAATTTCAAGAGCTATTTAGAAACTACTAAAAAGCCTTTTGATTGACTGCAATTGCAACATAGAATGTTTTTCTATCCACCCTATAATTTGTTTTTCGCTAGTCATTCGCTTTTCGCATTAGAAACACCCGGAAAAAGCTTAGTTACTCGTATTTAAGAACAGCCTAGATTTCGATGAAATGATTCGGTTCAAGGAATCATTAAACATAATTTTAGTGTCATCTCATCGTAAGGGGCTTTACATAGCGAAACATCAGTCCAGAGGATGATTATGGACTGCATGATTTTTTTTAACCAAAGTGCAAATCTAGCGAACTAAAAACGTGTTGAAAGAGGCACAGGCAGGTTGTTTGAGCAATTGCTCGTGAGATAGCGATCGCTCTGTTACGGTGACAAGTAAAGTGATTAAGCGATCGCTATCTCAGCAATGAAAACTTCATCAAAAATTGCACAAAAATCGTGCAACTTTACCTAAACTTTACAGAAGTTGGATTGATTTTGTGATTCGATGAGCCTCTATATCTTAATCACGATCGCTCACTTCGTTATTGTAAATTTATACCGCAAAGGGCGACGATATTAACAAATTTTTGTTCCCATGCCGCTCTTATTGAATTATCGATTCGCTAGGATAAACAAAAGCGATCGCTCTGTTGGGGCGATCGCTTTCCCCGCAAATACTACACTACAAACGTTAACTATTCGGACGTTGGATAATCGTTTCTGCAACGCGCCGCTTGGCTTTGGGGTCAATGCCAATGAAGCGCACGTACTCCCCATTATGCTCGCTCAAGCTAGCTTCCAAAGCAGCGATCGCTTCCGATGCATTTGTTGTCTGAATGGGATCGCCGCTTTGCCAAGATTGGCTGCGGAACCGACGTGCATTTGCGTGTTCTATACCAATGCGATAGCCTTGGGCAAGTAGATCCCGGATCTGTTGCTGCACCTGTGGACTAATTCGGGCACTATTTACCTGAGTGTTGCTGCTGTGACCGTTACCTCGGTCGGACTCATGGGGGTGCGATGGCTCGTTCGCCAGTTCATTACGGACAACGGTCTTCCGATTTTCCGGGGGTATGGATGACATCTGAGTCACATCCCTAACTTCTGGAGTCACGGAGCGTCGGCTTGTATTGTACTCCTCTACCAAGCGTGAATTCTGAACTCGCTGCTGTTCTTGAACCATCAGGTTGCCAAACTCGATTAAGCGAGAAAGAGTGAAATCAGGCTTTTTGAACACTGGTGGTCCTTCAGCACTGTTTACTACCCTAGTAGAAACCCGGTTAATCCCAATGTCGTGGATGAAAGAGCGGATTTGTTCATCGTAAATGCGCGATCGCACTGCACCAAAGAAATCAATCGCTTGATCGGGAAAACGATCGACTAACTGTTCAATCTGACTGCGAGATAATCCATCTGGCTCAAAAATGCCTCCGACGATGCCAATCTTGTCATCTCTATCGGGTTCCCAGTGGAATTTTTCCATCCGACCATCCCGAATCAACGGCGCATACAGGGTGGCGAAGTCATTGCCTGTGACAATAATCGGCACTCTGGGTAGTGGCGTGGAATCATAACTGCCAGGAAGTTGCACATCTGTAGGTTTATCAGCAATATTCATCAGCGTGCCATTCACCAGCTGAGTATTCACCGTATATTGGGTGCCTTGATCGAAGCGCCCTGCCCCAGCATCCAAATCATTGATCATTAGCACGCACATCTTGCCGCGCACCTTGATCAAGTCTGCTGCTTCCCGATAGCGCAGGCGGATCAAACGCCCGGGATCTCCTGCATCTGGACTTTCCAGTTCCCCTGCCGACATATGGACAGCTTCAATGCCCATCCGCTCAAATACTAATTCACACTGAAAAGATTTTCCCTCTCCCTTCCGTCCGTGAACTCCGAGAATCAGAGGAACTCGTACTCCAGGGAGGTCAAGAAAATTTTTGGTGATATGAACCGCCAGCTTGTCTAAAAAGCGGGGAGAAATGTAGTAGGTCATAGTCTGTTAAAGTGAATGCTCCGATTGCTAGGCATCAAACAAACAAATTGGAGAGGTAGATTGCTCTGCCTCTCCAATTTTGCACGAACGAGTTAAAAGTGAGTCGGTTAGGCAGCGCCCACCTGACTAATTAAGGTTTAGTAACCTCTTTGGTTTGGTTTCCCGACGATGAAGCTGAGAACTTGGCACTGCTTGATGTTATCAAAGCCCATGACTCGGACATAGGCGTTGGGGTTCTCAGAACGGCAAGCTTTGATTTCAGTGAGAACTTCTTGGGTTGTCGTAGCATTGAACAGAGGCAGTTTCCACAATGTCCAGTAGTGCTGTTCCGGTGCAGAACTATCGCTGAATTCAACCCCTGCAATATAGCCTTGGTCGAGGATGTATTGGATTTGCTTGTTGATTTGCGCGTCGGTAAGCGCTGGCAAATAGGAAAGAGTCTCGAAACGAATCTCTTTAGGCAGAGTTCTCATAGTTGTGTGGTCTTCCTTGTAGGTATGTCTGCTAAGTGGACGCTTGATGCGGTCTAACGTCCAAAGTTGAAGAGTTCTGTCAGATGACGGTCGAGGTTATCCAGACTCGCCTGGTGATTCAGTTTGTTGTTCCGGCTGGAAGCTGGGGTCAGGTAAAGTAAGTAGCGTAATTCGCTCGAGATGTTGACGCCGATATTCGATATTAGATTTCTCAATACCAGTGCGAGTCATCTCAGGTAAAAAGTCTGCTACTTCCTCTGCAAGATGCTGGCGCACAGTCATAATCCGAAGCGCTAACTCTGGATTTTCTTTGAGTAATTCCTTGACGTAAGCTTCTCCATCTTGGATGACGCCCGTTTTAGAAAAGTTACTCAGCCAAATTGCCAAAGGAGGATTTGTTTCGCTCAACTGAGCCACGATATTTTTCACTGCCTGATAAGTCAGGTAGCTAATCAGTGTCTTAGCCGTGTCTTTGGCAATTTGCTTGAGATCCATATTTGACCCCAGACCTAAAGAGTTCTGAATTTTGAGTGTTGAGTTTGTTTAAGTTTAACTCAGCACTCAACAATCATGACTCTGTCATTAGATTACAGAGTATCCATTGCCTCGAACTCGAACTTGATTTCCTTCCAAAGTTCGCAAGCAACCGCCAACTCAGGACTCCACTTACAAGCTTCGCGGATCACGTCGCCGCCTTCGCGCATCAGGTTGCGACCTTCGTTACGAGCTTGGACACAAGCTTCCAAAGCAACACGGTTGGCGGTTGCACCAGGTGCGTTACCCCAGGGGTGCCCAAGGGTTCCACCACCGAACTGCAAGCAGGAGTCGTCACCAAAGATTTCCACCAGAGCAGGCATGTGCCAAATGTGGATACCACCAGAAGCCACGGGCATCACACCAGGCATAGAAGCCCAGTCTTGGGTGAAGAAAATACCGCGAGAGCGATCTTCTTCAATGTGGTCTTCACGCATTAGGTCAACAAAGCCCATCGTGATGCCTTTTTCGCCTTCCAGTTTACCAACGACGGTACCGGAGTGCAGGTGGTCTCCACCAGACATCCGCAGACACTTGGCGAGAACGCGGAAGTGAATACCGTGGTTCTTTTGACGGTCAATCACAGCGTGCATAGCGCGGTGAATGTGCAGCAGGATACCGTTGCGGCGGCACCACTTAGCGAGGGTGGTGTTAGCAGTGAAGCCACCCGTCAGGTAGTCGTGCATGATGATCGGTGTGCCGATTTCCTTAGCGAATTCAGCCCGTTCCATCATTTCTTCGCAGGTGGGAGCAGTCACGTTTAGGTAGTGACCTTTGATTTCACCTGTTTCAGCTTGAGCTTTTTCGATGGCTTCTTGAACGAACAGGAAGCGATCGCGCCAGCGCATGAAAGGCTGGGAGTTAATGTTTTCGTCGTCTTTGGTGAAGTCCAAACCACCGCGCAGGACTTCATAGACGGCACGACCGTAGTTCTTAGCTGATAAACCGAGCTTCGGCTTAATCGTACAACCCAGCAAAGGACGACCGTACTTGTTCAGTTTGTCGCGCTCAACGGTAATCCCGTGAGGAGGGCCTTGGAAGGTTTTGAGGTACGCAACAGGAATTCTTAAGTCTTCCAAGCGCAGCGCACGTAAGGCTTTGAAACCAAACACGTTGCCCACCAGAGAGGTCAACAAGTTGGTAACAGAACCTTCTTCAAACAAATCCAGGGGATAAGCAATATAGCAAAAATATTGGTTGTCTTCGCCTGGTACTGGCTCGATGTTGTAGCAACGACCCTTGTAACGATCCAGGTCTGTCAGCAGGTCTGTCCATACTGTTGTCCAGGTACCTGTGGAAGATTCAGCAGCAACAGCAGCACCAGCTTCTTCTGGAGGAACACCAGGCTGAGGCGTAACCCGGAAAGCCGCCAAGACATCAGTATCTTTGGGGGTATAGTCTGGGGTGTAATAGGTGAGTTTGTAATCTTGAACCCCGGCCTTATACCCAGTCTTTGTCTGAGTTTTTGTTTGAGAGTAAGACATGTCTTCCTTCCTGAGGGAATCCTGAATGTTGTTACGGGTTTAAGCGATCCCATAACTTTTTTCTTTATTAATTTTTAACTATACCAGCAAGGTAATAAGTTGATATTCTAATCTTCTTTTTGTAAACATAAGCTTTACTTATTACCTATAAATCTATAGGTTTTGTTACAAATAAAGACTTGACTTTTGGAAACAATTAGTAAACGAATAAAAATCACTGAAAATAGCGATCGCGCACCGAATATTATAGGGTCGTTGTTTTTTTTTGGGAATGCTAAAAAAAGTTTCTCTCCTAGCCGCATCCTTTATGCTGGCAGCGTGTAGTGCGATCGCTGTATCCAACCATCTGCCGCTGAGTACATTAACCGATGTGACCGCCTCTCGCCGCGATCCCGCTTCCATCGGGACTCAAGCAGCTCCATCCGTGACAGCGCTACCAGAACCTCAGTGCCAAGGAGAAATTCCCAAATCGCTCGAAGCAAGCTTGGGTGAGTATCGCTTGGCGCAAGAATCGGACTTTGTCGCTTCCATTCGTGCCTATGAGCAGGAAAATCCCGGACAGCGAGAGACTTGTAGCATTTTCACCGCTGACTTCAACGAAGACAAGCAGAAAGATTACGCTCTATTGTTAGTCAACCCTAAAAATAATAATTTTCGATTTTTGATCGCCATTACCCAGAGCAGCGGACAGTTCGCTCCAGCCGTGGTTAAGGATTTCAGCCATCTTCCAGACTCCTCAGAAGGCACTATTTACACAGCGATTAGCTTCAAACCACCCGGAGAACTAGGACCAGCCGCCCGCGAATATTCTCCTTTGAAATCTGGAACATCCGAACAGCAAATTTTTAAAGCAAAACCAGCAATTGAACTCTGGAAAGCACTACCAACTGATTCAGCCGGTGTCCCTCAATATTTAGAAATTGGCAGCCTTGCATACTGTTCAAATGCTTTCTACTTTGTCAATGGCAAACTAAAAACATTTGGCGTTTGTGATTAATTTGTTGAGTACATATACTCAAGTTATGCAATCTGCGATCGCGACTTCGTTGTAATTTTTCAATCTGTCGCTAACACAGGCTTAAATGTAGTAGGAACTTATATTTCAGCTAAATGAAGAGAGGCACGTTAGCAAAGCCTCTTCTAAGGAGATTAGCGATGGCATTCTTGAGTGAGCGTATCGGTTTGTTTATTAGTGCTACGCTGCTTTCTTTAAGCCTACCAGTATGGGGAATCATCCAATCAGATTCACCGACCCGTGGTAGTGGCGTACTAGCTCAACAATCTACGGAGGTAGACCGGGGAGATGACCTACTCACCTATCCACCCTCATCGCCGCCGCCTGGAGGTCGTCCCTTGCCCCCCGAACGCCGAAGGCAAGAAGCCACCCCCCTACCCGCAGATTTTCGCGTCACTGCATTGCAACCGGGTTATACCGGCAGTCTCTGGGTTGGTTCCTGGCAGAGTTTAGCGCGGATAAATCCGAGGACAGGCAATGTTTTGGCTCGGATTGCTCTACCGAACTATACCATCGGCGCGTTAGCGCAAGACCGAGTGGGACGAGTTTGGGTGGGAACTTACGAAGGACTGCTGCGTGTAGATCCCCGCAGCAATGAAGTGACGGCGCAAAATTTCACCTTACCGTCTAACCGGGTGTTGTCGCTATTGACTGACCAGCGGGGTTATCTGTGGGTAGGAAGCGATCGCGGTCTTGCCATGATCAGTCCCGACCAGGGATTGTTAATGACAACGGTGCAAAAGCTTCCCGGAGTGTCAGCGAATGCCCTCACCCTCGACCGCGAAGGTCAGTTATGGGTTGGAACCTTAGAAGGATTAGTGCGAATTAATACCGCCAATGCCTTTGTGATGAAGCGGCTGAGGGATATTCCCGGCACCACAGTGCAAGCTCTCACCCTAGATCCACAGGGACGGATTTGGGCAGGAACACCCAGCAGTTTGCTAGTCATTGACCCGAAAACCGGGGATGTGCTGCGGTCGGTGACGCCACTCAGGGGGCGCAACGTTACCGCTGTGCGCTTTGCCCAAGATCGGAGCGTTTGGGTGGGGACAGATAATGGTTTATTGAGATTGAATCCGGATACGGGTGCGGTTCTGGATCGAGTTGGCGACCTCCCCTCCAGTCGGATACTCTCTTTATCAACGGATGTCGCCGATAAGTTGTGGGTGGGAACCAGTGAAGGACTCGCTTGGATTAGCTTGACGACAGGGCGCGTGACCCCGCACTTAGCCTTCGTTCGGGGAGAAGAGTAAACAATTTGTCAAGGTCTAGATTAACGGAATAAGTCAGCCGGAAGTTGAAGTCTGTTACAGGTTGTTTGAGTCATTAACAGATTGACGCTTCCATGCTGAAAAAATTTGCCAAAACTGTTGTAAGTGCAGCGATCGCTGCTACTTCTTTCTCTGCGATCGCTCAAGCTGCTAGTCCAGCAGACATCCGGATCAATACCATCCGATTAGAAAATACCCTCGATGCCAGTGCTAACGTACGACTGGGTTACTTTGAAGTCCCCGATCGAAACACAACTGTTTCTGCTTTCGGGGGTGAGATGCGCCGCTACGATGTCCACATGGCGCGGATGATTGCCTTGAGTCATCGATTCTACTGTCAGCAACCCTACTCTGCTGGAATTGAAAAGGTAGTCGTTTGGGACTACCGAGCCAACAATGGCAGAATCGATATGGGTACGTTCAATATGCCTTGTACTCTGGTAGAGCAGGTAGTGAACACCTATGGTCTTGGTGGAACAGTGCCGATGGAAGTCGAACTGACTGACGGTTCTGTAGGAGTTTTTAACGTACAGACCCTAGATATTGAAGACGGGTGGGAAACTGAGGATTTTCTAAGATTTGTGCAAACGATGAAACCGGAGCGCTGAAATAGTTGTTAATTTTTACAAGTAGGGTGGGCGGTGCCTATCCCTACCAATGATTAACAACCTTCTCACAATCGCATCTAAAAAATGGTAGTCACCACCCAGCAATTAATCCAGTGGAAACAACAGGGGCGTCCCATTGTCGTGTTGACAGCTTGGGATTATGCGATCGCGCAACTTATAGACGCCGCTGGAGTGGATGTGATTCTGGTGGGGGATTCCCTAGGGATGGTGGCACTCGGTTATCAGACAACCCTGCCGGTGACGCTAGATGAAATCCTACACCATGCATCCTCCGTGCGTCGCGGTGTCAAACAGGCGTTAGTCGTGTGCGATTTACCATTCTTGAGTTATCAAGAAAGTCCTCAGCAAGCGATTCACTCAGCTGGGAGAGTATTAAAAGAAACTGGCGCTCAGGCGGTGAAAATGGAGGGAGGATATCCGGCAATGGTGGAAACGATTGCCAGAGTCGTGCAAGCAGGCATTCCGGTGATGGGTCATGTGGGTCTGACTCCTCAATCGGTACATCAGTTAGGCTACCGACAGCAGGGGAAAACACCAGAAACGGCAGAGAAAATTTTACAAGAAGCGATCGCGCTGGAACAAGCAGGTGCTTTTGCGATGCTTTTGGAGCATATCCCATCCGATTTGGGATTGCAGATTACCCAAAAATTATCGATTCCGACGATAGGAATTGGGGCTGGGGTGCATTGCGATGGACAGGTACTCGTTACCGCCGATTTGCTGGGACTCTCCGAACGCCAGCCGCCCTTTGCCAAATCTTACGCCAATTTGCGAGAAACAATTACCCAAGCAGTGCAGAATTACGGTAGCGAAGTGCGATCGCGACAGTTTCCTGATTCCCCACAACCCTAAACAGCATTGCTAGATTCTTAATTTAGACGCCAAGGTACCCAAAGGGAATCCTTATTCTGTGTACCTTGGCGTGATTAACCTCTGTGATGTTTGCGTTGAAAAACCGGCTTGTGTGGCTAGGATACTGGATCTAAAGGTTCGCAAAAATTTTTTACACCCTGCTGAGCCACGTACATCAAAACGGGCGTTACTAGAGGGCTTGGACAAAGTTTTGTTGCTGCCAAATGTCCCATCATCCGGGCAAACTTTCCATTAACCAGCTCGTCGCGAAATTCTTCTTGGCAGATAACAGCGCGGCATTTTTTACTTATAATAGGCAACCATTCAGCGTTCGCTATCTCTGGTTGCTGTCCAACCC
This sequence comes from Trichocoleus sp. DQ-U1, assembly GCF_039961925.1. NCBI lineage: Bacteria > Bacillati > Cyanobacteriota > Cyanophyceae > Leptolyngbyales > Trichocoleusaceae > Trichocoleus > Trichocoleus sp. DQ-U1. The sequence goes on from NZ_JAMPKB010000035.1 coordinate 25,027, forward strand.
GAATTGCCAGCACCATCGCCGCATCTTCTAAATCTCCTTCACAATCCTCGATTACATCCAAAGCTGCTAGAGCGTCTGGATAATCTGCCAATTCGGAGCGAAAATTTTCAATTTCTGCTGATGTAACGATAGTCATGAGATTGTTGTTAAAAGTAGCCAATCTGGAATTCAGATAGGCAATTACAACTATTGTGCCAAAGCATTGCCATTGTGCGAAAAAAAAGGGCGGGCAGTGCCCACCCCCACTTGTTTGTAGAAACACCGATTTATCCCATCTTCTGGTCATCGGTGAAGCTTTTATCGCTTACACACCCACCAGTTCCAAGGCTTCGGAACCAGCAAGCTGTCGGGCGATCGCAAGACGTGTTTCCAGCTTGGCAACGCTAAACTGGTTGCGGAGATACTCCAGGTGAGCCACCGCATTGGCTTTTTCAGCACTTAAGCGCATCATCGTATTCAGTGCCTGCTGATACTCCAAATTCACCATCAGTAATTCAAAGCGACGCGCCTTGCGTTGATTGTCATTTTTCAAATCTTGCTCAAATGCTACCGTTTTGTCAGCATTGCCTTCCATGCGGTTAATCACCAAATGAGCGGCGGCAAGCTGAGCATCCACTTCATTCACCGTATGGGCAGCTTGAGCGATCGCAGCGGGATATTGACTCAGTTTCATTTGCATCTTCTTCTTGAAGAATACTTGTTGTAGAAAAATCTGTACTAGTCCACCGAAAGCGGACTTCCGTAGCGTCGGTAGGCGAACGGCACTGCCTTGTCCTAGTGTCGTCCGGACATGAGAAGCTGTAAAAAATTTGTACTAGCCTTCATGAAAGGCGGCTGCGTTCTTGTAGCCCCACCCTCGCCGGATTTCGACTTTAAACCGGAGGGCGGGTTTACAACAACGATTGCTGAAATGCCAAATTAGTTGGTATTCCGCCTCTACGCGACTAATTCCTTGAGCTGCTTCGGCGTCACTGGCACATCCAGATGAACGCGCTCTGGTTGCAGATTTGGTGCTTTTTCCAAAACTTGGACTTCGATATGGACAGCTACCAGGTAAGAACCGGCATCCGCTCCCACCGCTTCGGCAATCAAACTCGCCAAGTCTGGGCGTTCAGCAGTGATAGGGTTTCTGAGAGTGCAACGATCCCAGTCATGCTGAGCAGTCGGATTCAGGCTGAGAATGTAGTGCTTGGTCATGGCTTGAATACTTGACTCCATGTGGGGTTCAGGCGGTTTCTCGACTGGATTTGCCTACCCTTCTATTATAGTACATCAGTACTAAATTTGCGAGTGAGATTCGTGTTCATCCATCTGAGATTTTGCAGGCAGAGAACGGTTAAACCAAATCTCCTGTTGGGGTAGCGGGATTGGAACACCCGCCTCATCAAAGGCAATTTTCAGGCGGCGGCGGAACTCCCGCGCCACATCCCATTGTTTCAAGGGCTGGGTTTTAATCCATACCCGAATCGTGACGCCCCGTTCTCCAAAATTATCGACTCCTAGGACTTGGGGTTTTTCCAAAATTTGCTCTTGCCATGTCACGTCACGGCTCATTTCTTGGGCAATGGTGTCAATTAGCTTCAGCGCCTGATCGACATCGGCATGGTAGGCAACAGGGATATTTAAGTCTGCCCGCGACCAGTTGCTGGAAAGATTAGCGACAATTTTGATTTCACTGTTGGGAATCGTAATCAATCGACCCTCAGCATCGCGTACCTGAGTAATCCGCAGATTGATGTTTTCTACCAAACCGCCTACGTCGCCTACAGCAATCACATCGCCAACCGCATACTGGTCTTCCACAATGATTAAAAACCCATTAATCGCGTCCTTAATCAGGTTTTGGGAGGCAAGAGACACCGCAACGCCAACCAAGCCAGCACCGGCAAGTAAGGGGGCAATCTCCACGCCTAATGTCGTCAGGGCGACCAAGCTACCCACTCCTAACAAGACTAGGGTGGTAATACTTTTGGTGACACCGGAAATTGTCGAAACTCGCAGTTGCAAACGGCGGGAGGCTTCGGGCGTGAGTAAATAGCTGTTGGCTAAAGCGCCAGCGAAGCGGTCGATCAAGACGTAGCTCAAACGTATGACAACATAAGTCCCTAGTCCCACGATCCCCAGTCGCAAAGGGATTTGGAGAACGTTGAGCATCAAAACCTGTAGGATGCGGGTGTAGGGAAATAAACCAAGCCCGATGAGGGTTCCCCCGCCCCAAATACTGGCTTGCGCCATTTGATACAAGCGGCGCTGAACTTCTTGTAAATTCCCTTGTTGTTGTTGAGCCAGCTGGGTTGTGACCGGATGACCTGTAGGTGTAGTGGTGGTGCCGGTTAACCGTTGTCGCGATCGCTTGGAAGTACTGTGAATCGCGCAGCTACTCACAATCATTGCTACCAAAAACCCGCCCGCGATCGCACCTCGACGAGTTAAAAACTGCGGTTGTCGCTCCCGTTTCGCCCGTTTCAGTCCTTCTTGCAAGGATTCTTTGAGCTTTTCTGCCCGTGTATCTAAGTCTCCCCCTTGTAAGTCGGCATCGGGTCGTGTCACTGTCAGCAGGGGTTGGTCATTGACATAGATGACTGGCAAATTATTTTGCTTTTTGCTCTCAATTTGGAGTTCTGAGGAATCCTCCTGCAAATATTGGCGACTAATTGTTTCCAATCTCTGCTGAATATCTTGGATACGTGCGGGTAATTCCGACTGGGGTGCGGCGACTTGAAACAGACAGCGACCATCCAAGCGGATGCAACCAGACATGATTCGGCTTTGTGCATCGCTACTGGGTAGGCTAAGTGTGGGTAGTTCCAAATTCTGCGGAAGTGGAATTTGAGCTTGGATTGGAGATGCTACCCAACCAGTCAACAGAATTGTTCCAGCGATCGCCCAAGAAGATTGAGAAGGCATTTCAAACCTCCGAAATGCATTGAACACAGGTATTTGGGTAAACTTAAGTACATTTGCTTACTTAAATAATCCCCACCCAGCCTAACAACCCCTTTGTCAGGTAACTTCACACCAAAGCGAGAAGTTAAGCAGCAACTTGGCAGAGTAAGGGTTCTAGCTCGATTTTGAATTTCTCCCAGCCTCAAACCTTTGTGTGGCTGGTGGGGTGGGGCTAAAAAATCAGGCTACCTTTTTAGCGGTCTAGTCGAGTAACCTAGTAAAAACCTGCAACTTAAATATTTGTTGAGCAAGCAATTTCATGACTGCAACTGTTACTCAGCCCAAGCACGAAGTCAAAGACCTCTCCCTCGCACCTCTAGGTAAGCAACGGATTGAATGGGCAGGTAGAGAGATGCCCGTGTTGAGACAAATACGCGATCGCTTTGCCCAAGAAAAACCCCTCGCTGGGATTCGGTTAGTCGCCTGCTGCCACGTCACAACTGAAACCGCGCACTTGGCGATCGCTCTCAAAGCCGCTGGTGCTGATGCCCTCCTCATTGCCAGCAACCCCCTCTCCACTCAAGATGACGTGGCTGCTAGCCTGGTTGCCGATCATGGCATCCCCGTATTTGCCATCAAAGGCGAAGACGCTGATACCTACAGTCGCCACGTGCGAATCGCCTTGGATCACAAACCCAACATCATCATTGACGATGGTAGTGATGTGGTCGCTACTCTGATTCAGGAACGTCAACACCAGATTGCAGATTTGATTGGCACCACCGAAGAAACCACAACGGGCATTGTCCGTCTTCGTGCCATGTTCAAAGATGGTGTTCTCACTTTCCCCGCCATCAATGTTAACGACGCTGACACCAAGCACTTCTTCGATAACCGCTACGGTACCGGGCAATCTACTCTGGATGGGATTATTCGCGCCACCAACGTTCTGCTCGCTGGCAAAACGATTGTTGTCGCCGGTTATGGCTGGTGCGGCAAAGGCACGGCACTCCGGGCGCGGGGAATGGGTGCCAATGTGATTGTCACCGAAATTGACCCCACCAAAGCGATTGAAGCGGTGATGGATGGCTTCCGAGTGCTGCCAATGGCAGAAGCCGCCCCCGTAGGCGATTTGTTTATTACTGTCACTGGCAACAAGCACGTCATTCGCGCCGAGCATTTCGATGTGATGAAAGACGGGGCAATGGTTTGCAACTCCGGTCACTTTGATATTGAAATTGACCTCAAGTCATTGGGTGCCAAAGCGACTGAAGTCAAAGAAGCGCGGAACTTCACCCAAGAATACCGCCTCCAGAATGGTAAATCGGTTATTGTGCTGGGCGAAGGGCGTTTAATTAACTTGGCGGCTGCGGAAGGACATCCCAGCGCAGTGATGGATATGAGCTTTGCCAACCAAGCTTTAGCTTGCGAACACCTCGTTAAGAACAAAGGCAACCTGGAACCTGGATTGCACTCCATTCCAGTCGAGGTTGACAAAGAAATTGCACGGCTGAAGTTGCAAGCAATGGGTGTTCAAATTGATAGCTTGACACCCGACCAAATTGAGTACATCAATTCTTGGACTTCTGGAACCTAAATCGGTAAGGGTGGGCAATGCCCACCCTTCGTCATCATGTAGTAACAACTCAGGATTGCCACTTATCCGGATTGTTTGTTTGTGTTACCGAAAATTTTGCGAAAGCTTCAGTTGTGGAAACTGACCCAGAGAAACGGTAGGTTTACTCAACAGCTTTTCAACCTCACGACATCCTTAATGTAGTCAAGCTGAGCTTGCTAAAAACTGAACCCTGTCTTTAGTAAAAAATGGCAATTAAAAGAATGATTGCTACTTCAAATTGCCAATAAAACTTTCACCGCAAAAATTGGATATTGCAAATTTACGATGAAGATTTAGATAAATCAATTTTCAGATTCTCGAAAACCTGATAAAGTTAAGCAAACTTAGCTTGTTCACTAAACTTAACAGTTTAATTGTGACGTTAAGACAATGCGATCGCGAGAAGTATTGAAATTTTCAATTAAAATAACTGTCCCCTAATACCCAACACTGACTTATGCAGGAATGGATCACGAACACCATGAATTCCCTCGGTCACTTGGGAATTGGTCTACTGATGTTTTTGGAAAATCTTTTTCCCCCCATCCCTTCCGAACTGATTATGCCCTTGGCAGGGTATGTCTCAACGCAACCAAATAGCAAGATCCACTTTTTTGGAGCGATTGCAGCGGGAGTAATCGGCACGATGCTGGGTGCATTGCCGTGGTACTACGTGGGCAAACTCGTAGGCGAAGAAAACTTAAAGCGATTAGCGAATAAGTATGGCAGGTGGATCGGGTTATCCAGCAAGGATATTGACAAGGCAGATAATTGGTTTGATAAGCACGGCGGTAAAGCAGTGTTTTTCTGCCGTTTGGTTCCTGGAGTTCGCACTTTAATTTCGCTTCCAGCAGGCATCAGCGGGATGCCTTTATTGCCTTTTTTAATCTACTCAACCCTTGGCACTACATTATGGGTGGGTTTGCTGACTTATGCCGGATACGCACTAGGCGAAAACTATGAGCTTGTAGATGAGCATCTTGGGCCTGTTTCTAAAATTGTGTTTGTGATTCTTATTGTCGCTTTTGTTGTCTGGTTAGTTAGGAAAAGGCAAAAAAACAAAGGCAACAAGCAAGCGTGAAGAGGAAAAGCTTGGTTATCTACAAAGAATCATTGATTCCCAGAATGGCTAAGTCATTTTATAGGTGTAGCCATCCTCAATGATTTGTGAATCTCTGTAGAGACGCGATATATCGCGTCTCTACAAGCAAATATCCGTTTATAAATTAAATAGGATTTCTATAAAAAAATATTCAAGAACTAGGGTACTTTCCGAAAAAATTTAATTGGTTCGAGCCAAATTTACTCAATAGCTACCCTTAACCCTACTTGCTCAGGGGGTTTTGTTACACGCGGAATTTTTTTTATAAAAATGTTAAAAACTCCCCAATACCAATTCACTTTTTCGATGCTGAATATCTGAATTTCTTAAAGCAATCAACAAAGGGGTGCCAGACCGAACTCTTGCAGAAATAGAGCGAAAGGGTATAAGCAAGAAAGGAGTTATATTGGAGCGTTTTTCACAAAATTTTCGCACTTTTCGCACTTTTGCTCCAAAATTGCCGTATTAGCGCTGTGCAATCGCGAACGTTTTTAGCTTATAACTGGATCTGGCATTTTTAAAACTTTATATTAAAACTTTAGAAACAGGGAAGCGATCGCAATTGAGTGGAGCGATCGCTGACAACAATTATTGAAAAAACTTCAATCAGTCTCAAGCTGTGTTAGAACCGGAGAGATCGGTAAACAGAGCGCATACGCTACGCGACCCCTGCGGAGTTTTCCCTTGAGCGAAGCCTAGCGCGTTGCGGTAGAAAATACCCTACGCGAAAACAAGGAGAAAAGAGAATGATGTCGGGACAACATCAGCGAATTATTGGCTACTTTATTGAAGAGGCAATTGACCACCTCAATACACTTGAGCAAGGTCTCCTGGATCTACAAGGCACTATCGAAGACCCAGAAAAGATTAATCAGGTTTTTCGAGCTGCTCATTGTATCAAAGGTGGTGCAGCAATGCTGGGATTCCTCAGCATTCAGAAAACCGCTTACCGCCTAGAAAGATGTTTCCAGGTCTTCAATGCTTGTCCCGTTAGGATCGATCAAAAGCTAGAGTCACTCTTACAACGGGTTTTGGATACCCTAAAAGCTCTGATGCAGGAGCTTTCTTGGTCTTGTGGGTTGAATGATGAGCTGACTCACAAGATGATGTCGAAAGTTGAGCCAGTTTTTGAAGAACTTAATAATCATCTCAATCACTTGTTTATTGAAGGAACGAAAGAATATATCCAGACAATTGAGCAAGGATTGCTGTCCGGAACAAGCACGATTAAAGACGCAGAAGAAATCAACCAGCTTTTTTGTGCTGCTCATTCAATTAAAAGCGGAGCAGCGATGTTGGGACTCACAAGTATTCAAGAAACTGCTCACCATTTAGAAAAGGGATTCCAGGTTATAAAAGAGTATCCAATTCAGGTTGATCAAAAGCTAGATTCATTCTTGTTGCGGCTTTTGAAGACGCTACAGGCACTTTGGCAGCAGTTACAAAGAGCGCTTGGTCTAACTGAAGAAATAACAGGCAAAATTATGTCGGAGGTTGAGCCAGTTTTTCAAGAACTCGACAATCACTTGAGATTGCTGGTTATTCAAGCAGGATTTGTTCGCACCAATCTGACTCTCGTAGCCACGGCGGGAACGCAACGGATTGATATATGTGGCTATTTTACGGTTGAAGCTAAGTGTACTCTTAAAGTCATTCGTCAAGCTGTCAGTAAAGTCGGAGGCAGAATCACGGGTTGCCAATGCATACCGGGTGCTATCAACGACCACTTTTTCGGCGAACCGGAGGGAATCAACGACCAACTCTCGATAGGCGTGTGGCTACCAACCTTTTCCTGTCAGCAAGAGCTTCGAGACACGATTCCGTCTGAGGGTGGAGTCATTGAAACCGTTGATATAGAAGCGCTCCAGACCTGTCGAAGATGCCGTTTTTACTACGGACAGTGCGAAATTGTCTGTGCGGTTCATCCTTCTGGCCCCAAAGAAGAACCTTGTCGGGATTGGGAACAAGGGGATGATTGGATAGGGGAATTATGGGCTTAGGTCGCTGTTATCTTAATACTTAGGCATCAAGAAGCAAATGAGCGATCGCTTTTCTCTGATTTCATCCCAGAACAGATAGCGATCGCATCATCATCAATTCTAAAACGCCTCTGGATCAATCACCGGCAACTAGCTACTTAAATCAATACTCATTTTGCGTTAATCCCTGCGACTTCCGAGAGCCGAAGACCCCCTATATTTTGGCAGTAAAAAGTTGCGTGATTTTCAGGACTACGACCAATTAGCTCGATAATTTGTCCTGCTGAGTTTTGCCAAAACCATTGGCATAGAGAATCACCATTAAGAGGCTCTCTAGACAATGGATGAAACCCTTTTTTCTCCCAAACTAAACCAGCACTCTGCACATCGTCTACGCGAATCGCAATATGGTGGACGCCAGTGTTTCCCCGCTCATGTAGGAATCGGTCAAGTTGATCGTCTGGTGCGTGGGGCGCAGCTAGAACCACCAACCCCCCCGATGGCATCAATATTGTCAACAAGTGCAACCATAAATCATTGGTAATTACATAAGTTTCAGGACAAAATTCGATAGGAAAGAGTCCTGGTCCTTCAACAATCTGACCGCCCAATTGACACAAAGCTTCAGCGTAATTTTTGAGACGTGTAAAATCAGGAAAAGTCAGGACAAAGTGATCCACTTGCACTCGTTCACCATACACATTGGTGACAAATGACCAGCGTTTGAAAAACTCAGGAGTGGTCAATTCTGCCTTGAACTCCAATAAGCCATCTTTTTGGGAAAAAGGTGAGTCTAGGTCGGAATTCAAAGTTTTATCGTTTCCTTTAGGTAGCTCTAATTTCGTCATTTATCTACCCTCATTTTTCTTTAAATCCAATCGGTAGATGCTGGTTTGTAAATCCAGCCTTTGTTAGAAGCTTCCTCACTCCACACTTTTAAAAACACTTACTCCAGCAGCTCCGGTTGTTGACGCACAATCATGTCGTAGAGTGGTTGAAAACTAAACCATCCCATGTGGTGCGACCCCACTTGGCGATACGTCAAACGAGCCATATCCGAGTCAATCAGGACAGGCTTCCCAGCCGCCTCTGCCATTAGCTGTGCCTGACAGGAGCGATCCATTGTGATAAACCACCAGGCAGCTTCATCGACTGAGTGACCTACTGTGAGCAGCCCGTGGTTGCGGAGGATGAGAGCTTTTTTGCCGCCTAAAGTGTCAGCAATCCGCTTGCCCTCCTCTAGTTTGAGAACGACGCCCGTGTAGTCATCAAACAGCCCGTGGTCTTCGTAGAAGCTACAGGCATCTTGCGTGAGAGGATCAAGGAGGCGACCCAGACTTGACCAGCTTTTGCCGTAGGTTGAATGGGAATGTGCGGCTGCTACAACGTCGGGACGGGCGGCGTGGATGCGGGAGTGGATGGCAAAGGCTGCTTGATTGACAGGCTTATTCCCCTCAACGACCTCACCTTGCTCATTGACGAGAAGCAGGTCGCTGACGCGGATGAGACTGAAGTGCATCCCGAAGGGATTGACCCAAAAGCGATCGCGGTGTTCGGGATCGCGGGCGGTGATGTGTCCGGCGATGCCTTCACTAAAGCCGAAGCGAGCAAACAGGCGAAATGCAGCGGCTAGGCGTTGTTTGCGATGGAGGCGTTCATCTTCGATAGAAGCAAAGGTTGGCGGCTGGGGAATATTGATAGGAATGTTTAATGTCTGCATAGATTTAGCCTGTATAAATCGGTTGTTGCAAAGATGTTTAATTCGTGAGTGTATTGTATTTTGCCAGGAATTCACTAGAAGATCGTTAGCGATCGCTACCGATGAGCGGCGATTGAGCGCAGGAGTTTTTCAGGCGGATACAAGGCTTTCTCTAAAGCTGTTGCCCGAATTTTGAGTTCTAGAATTTATTTTTCCTTGGTGAGGAAGCCATTGCAATCTGAGCAATCGCTATAAAGTATTTATTTCTTTAGCTTTATTCCTAGCTAAACTGAAACTAATTGGAGAGAGGTTCTTGAATGCAGGAAGAATTTTATTGGTAATTCTTCTTTTATTTTAAACGTCTTTCTTTTAAAGTGCCATTATGGACTAATTCATAAATTTATATTTCGTCATAAGAAATAGAGCAAAAAAATTAATCTTTCTTAATTATTCATAAAGTAGCGATCGCTCATCTAACTCCTTTAATTGTTCGGCTCAAGAGAGCGATCGCGCTTCAGCCAACTAACTTTATTATTCATAGGATGGGTGGAGCAGAAGCAAAACCCATCAAACCTTTGCCAAGATTGGAGTCACTGATACTGCCGGCATTTGTGCTACGAAATGGTTACGCAAATGTGACAATGACTTCAGCCATTGGTATATTGATATTTCGTTCTCTACCAAAAGGTGTAACACGATAGAGGATGTATTTGTAATACTTTCACGAACAGCATCCAGAACTCAACGCAGCTTCCAAAATTACACAGTTAATTCAAGCATCCTAACTTAGTTCTGGAAGTAGCCTCAGCAGCAAGTTACAAACAGGAGAGGAGACGCTTGCGATTCTTTCCCGAAAAAGCTTTAATTATTCTCTGCTCATATAAAATAGTGAGGTTGTCGAAGAAACGAACGGCTACTTAGAGCAGCATCCCCCTATTTATAGGAATGGCTGTCGCCAGAGAAGCAAGACGCTAGCTCAAAATGCCAGCTTAGCAATATCACTCTGTTTGCTCAATGTTATGTACAACCAGAACCCAGCTTTTATCTCTTATGTTGCCAAACAAAACAATTTTCTAGAATTCCAAGCAATACTCTTATGCCAAGAAACTCATAACAGAACTTCGCTGAATTAAACTAAACTTCAAGTTATTTTCACCGCCAAGTATATTGTCATGAAAACCGAAACCAAATCTGCACAAACTCCCAAACTGATTACACTCAACTGCTCTGGTGGCATTTCATTGGGTGCTTATATGGCAGGAGTTTTTTATGAATTGACGAAAGAATCCGTCAAGGCTGAACCGAAAGTGATTATTGATATTATTACTGGATCTTCAGCAGGAGCAATGTCTGGTGTCATCGCCGCCTACTGCTTACTTCAAGGAAAGGTAGATCCACCTTTTAAATCCGATCAACGGCTCAAATTTTCGGAAGAAGAGCATAAAAGCCCTTTGTATCAAGCCTGGATTGAACAAGCCGATATTCAAAAAATCGATAGCTTTTCGGTAATGCTGTCTAGTTTTAAAGATGGATTTCAAGCGACGATAGAAAGTTTTGCTGATAGCTTTGAAGCAACCCTAGAGAAATATAAAAAGAGTTCTAATCCACTTAGAAAAGGTTTTTATAAGCTTTTTCATCATTCTAAAGCCTCTAAATCTACTCCCGAAGCAAAACGCGAAAAAACTAATTTGAGCGTTCTTTCTGGTGAAGCAATTGAGAAAATAGCCGAACTTGTGATAAAGCCTCCCCAGATCACAGAAAATACGAAACCTCTGGCGCTTTTAATGACCCTTACTAACTTGCAAGGGCTTCTTGAACAAATTAATCTTACCGACGCCCAAGGACATTTAGAACAAGAAATTGAAACGATTACCAGTTCAGAAACTCGTCAATTTCTGTTTCATTCAGGGATTCCTCAAGAAACAATGAATAAGATGTGGGGCAAGGCAGTAATGGGAGGTCGCGCTTCCGGCGCTTTCCCAGTTGCTTTTCCACCCATTTGGGATCATTCTGATATTAGTAGTATCAATCTTAAAGACCTCAGTGATGACTACTTTAAAACCCCCAAAAAACAGGAACTGAAGGAAGAAGGCCTAGGCGCTGTACGTGAAAGCAAGGCAGATGATACACATTTAGTATTTCTGTATACGGATGGAGGCATCCTAGATGGTCTACCTATTTTAAAAGGAATTGAACTAGAAAATGATTTGCGCTCCAATCAAATACATAAAAAGGAGCATTCAACTCAGTTTCAGCAGGAATTTACGGCACAACAGCCATCAATTAATACAGAACGATTGCACGTTTATATCCGTCCAGTTCCCGTAGAAAATTTGAATAGTGCAAAACGGCTAACTCAAGGGGAATTTTCGACATTAGAAGTTGGATTGAGTGGTTTAACTCTTCCCAAATCAGAACATGACTCGCTCCGCTTAAGAGAAATTCAAAAACGAAATCAATTAGCCTTAGCAAAGGAAAAATTAATAGAAGCAATTGAAGATAAAAATTTTGGAGATATCAGCCAGATTGAGAAAATTATCGAAGAAGCAATCCCTTATCGGCACATAAAGCTGCGTCCAATTACTCCAGCAATTATCGGCGAAATTGCTAATTCTAGAAGTAATGGAATAAGCAGGCTGCAACCCATCTACGATAATCTACCCAAAAATATTAAAGCTTCTCTGCAAGAAGGAAGCGCCGCAGAACTACTCGCATCAGATTTCCTGGGTGCATTTGGTGGTTTTTTTGACAAACGTTATCGAGATCATGATTTTCTATTGGGGCGAATTTGTGGAATTACTTGGTTATACCAATACTGCAATGTAGAAATTACAGAAGCAGAAGTAGATACGATAGTAAGACAAATCAATAAATATCTGCTAGCACAAGATCCGCAACCTGCGGATTTGAAACTTAGTCAAAAAATTAGGATTGCTAGAATAGTTTTACGCGCTTTGAGAATTGTATTAACTGAATCAAAAATTATTGGATTGATTTGGTTATTCGTTTTTGGAATCCTGAAAGTATTAGCGATTTCAGGGTTAGCAATTCTTGAAATTTTGGCAACTGTATTGATTGTGGTTTCTGACTTGATGGAAAAGGCACAAAACAGGATGTTTGGCAACGAAAAAGTATAAAAAAATGTGTCTGAATGCTGACATTGTTGGTGCTGACATCGAGCGATCGCAACTTCGTCTACCTCGTCGATACACACAAGCTGAAATGAAACCCTCCCCGCTAGCAGACAGAAAGCGGGATTGCCCTTATTTTCCTTGCGGACGGGGGAAGCGATCGCTTCCTATCCCTAAAATACACCCAAGAATAATCGCTCAGAAACAACCGAAAACTGGTAGCGTCAGACAAAGGAGAAGATTATTACAGGACGTTAAGGTTTGAAAACGCGCTCTAGTTACTGGCATCTACTGCCATACATCCGCCCTCAGTGGAAAACCATCGCGCAAGCTTTCGCTTGCACGTTAGGGGTTACAGTATTCTGGCCCGTCCAGGCGGCACTTGCAGGCAAAATCGCCAATTTCATTGGACAAGGCGATATGGCAGCACTTGCCCAGTTAGCAGGAGTGTTGGCAGTCGTTTTTCTCGTCCAGAAAATCCTGATGTATGGACAGGATTCGCTGATGGCGAAAGCCGCCCTTTTCGTTGCCTTTAACTTACGCAAGCAAGTTTATACTCACCTACATCGTCTCAACTTTGGCTACTTTGAAACTGCACAAACCGGCGATTTAACTTACCGTCTCACCGAAGATATTGACCGAGTTGGGGAAGTCGTGAATAAAGTTTTCCATGACTTTATTCCCTGCGTGTTGCAGCTAATCGTCGTACTGGGCTACATGATTTATCTCAACTGGCAGCTGACGCTGGCAACGTTTATCGTCGCACCGCTGATGGGCGTTTTAATTGGCTGGTTTGGCGAACAGATGCTGAAGTTTTCTCGCCGCAGCCAAAATCGCGTCTCTAATTTATCGGCGTTGCTGACAGAGGTGTTTAGCGGAATTCGTCTAGTACAAGCTTTCGCCGCCCAAGATTATGAAATTGCCCGTTTTGCCCAGGAAGCTGAAGAAAACCGGAAAGCGAAGTATGCAACTGAACGGCTAAAGGCGATTCAGAATCCTGTGGTTGGATTTTTGTACGCGATGAGCGTTTTACTGCTGTTTTTCCTCGGTGGCTGGCAAATTTCGATTAATAATCTGACTGGGGCAGAATTTGTTAGCTATATCGCAGCAGTGGCGTTACTGATTGACCCGATTGCCCATCTCACTAGCAATTACAACGAATTTAAACAGGGTCAGGCATCGGTCGATCGGATTTTTGAACTGATGGCGATTCAGCCAACCGTAGTGGAGAAGCCGGGTGCCGTTGACCTTCCGGCAGTCACGGGTAAGGTGGAATACTGTAACGTTACCTTTGCCTATCCTGCACTAAATTCCCCAAGTCCTACCTTCTCAGAGGATGACTTAGATAGGGTGCAACCTCTTTCTAAGTTGGGGCAAGGAGGAACTCCGGTGCTGCAAAATTTGAATTTGCTGGCACACTCCGGAGAAATGATTGCCTTAGTGGGTGCGTCGGGTGCGGGTAAAACGACTTTGGTGAATCTTCTTCCCCGCTTTTATGACACCCAAGCGGGTGAAATTTTGATTGACGGGATTAATATTCAGGATGTGACGCTGCGAAGTCTGCGGCGGCAAATTGGGATTGTACCGCAGGAAACGATTCTATTTTCTGGGACGATTGCTCAAAATATTGCTTTTGGACAAGCGCAGTTTGACCTCAAGGACGTGCAGGTGGCGGCAGAGATTGCCAACGCCCACCAGTTCATTACCCAATTTACCCAGGGTTATCATACCTGGGTGGGGGAGAGAGGGGTAAATTTATCGGGGGGGCAGAAGCAGAGAATTGCGATCGCGCGTGCTGTTTTGCTAAATCCTCGAATCCTCATCCTGGATGAAGCAACCTCTGCCCTGGATTCGGAATCAGAAGCCTTGGTGCAGGAAGCCTTAGAACGGATCATGAAAGACCGGACTGTTTTTATCATCGCCCACCGCCTTGCCACGGTGCGCCGCGCTGACCGAATTCTGGTTGTGGAACAGGGGCAGATTATGGAATCGGGAACCCATGAAGAATTGCTGCAAAAGGGCGATCGCTATGCCCGATTTTACGCACAACAGTTCAGTCAGGTCTAGGCTGATGATGAATGAGCGATTATCCATGCCCACTCCCATCTACAATTCCTCTAAATAACGCAGTAAGTCTGCCATTTCTTGGGTACTGGGCTGAAACTGGGGCATGGGCGGTGTATCCCCACTGATGACTTGGTGAATGATTCTTACGCGAGACTTGCGCTTAGAGATGGCTTCCAGACTTGGCCCCACTCGACCGTGTGCTTCCAATCCATGACATCCCGCACAGTTCATTTGAAAAATCGCGTGTCCCTTCACGGGGTCGCCCGTTAGGGTCAAAACTGTCTTCACATAGGGATCGGAGACGCGAAACAGGTTAACCCCAACAAGTGCTAAGAGGATGACCAGGAAAGCAGCCAATGCCATCAAGCTGAGGCGCTGCATCAGGATTTCAGGTTTAGGTAGCTGGTTATCCAAAGGTTTTTGAAAGTGAGATGTAAGGGCAGTTTTTGATCGGGGCGCAAGCGATCGCTATGCAATGAACGAGTATAGCGATATGTGTGGTTGTGTATCGATAAAGATTTCGATTCATATACATAGCTTAAATTTTCTAGAGAGTCGAGGCAAGCGTAGTTTTCTCCAGCCTGCTACTGGAATCGGAGATGCCTTGAAATTGTGTCGCTACAGGCTCACCCGTTCTTCCTCTCTAGCTTGTAGGATGAGAAACAGGCAAGAAACGTTAACAAAGGAGTACTGACGTGGTAGAACCCCTGCTTTCTGGTATCGTGCTTGGTTTGATTTTAGTCACCCTCGCGGGACTATTCTTCGCTGCCTATATGCAGAAAAAGCGCGACAACAAACTAGGAGTATAAAAGTGCTGTAGGGGCGCGGTTCTCCCGCCCTCCTGAGTCAGCTGAGTGAGGTGGGCACGGCCCACCTTTTTAAATGGTTGTAAACTTTCAGATGCTTGCTGGGCAATAGAAGGTAAGGGCAGTGTTGCCGTAAACCTTTTGGCGACAGATTTCCAGTGCGGGAACGGGTTCCACCGTCCAGTTGTTAGGACTGTGTTCCACTGCGAATTCACCGCCTTCAGCCAGTAGTTGATGCTGTGCGATCGCTTCCAGCACCGGCTGATATAATTCACTCGCATAGGGCGGGTCAAAGTATATCCGGTCGAACTGCTGACCGCCAAGGGTTTTCAATCGTTGAACGACATCCCCCCGCAATACCTGAAATTTTTGGTCTTCTTGAGCGACTTGCTGCCAGTTTTCCTGGATAATGGCGCAGGCGCGACTCCACTGTTCAATTCCGACGACGTAGCTGGCACCCCGACACAATGCCTCAGCGCCCATCGAACCACTACCAGCACACAAATCCAGCCAGCGACAACCGCTGATACTGCCCTGCCAAATGTTAAATACTGCTTCCCGCACTCGCCCTAGTGTGGGTCGGGTTTCTTGACCTGGCAAGGTTTTGAGTAAGCGATTGCCGTAGATTCTGAGGCTCATAATTAGGTTAGACGTGCCGCTACGCTAACGCAACTTTACTATGCGGCAACTTCGGTTCGTACCTGGGCGACAAAGTTGGATAATATTTGCAGTCCGCTGGTAGAAGATTTTTCCGGGTGGAACTGCACAGCCATCAAGTTATCACGCGCGATCGCAGCCGTCACCGTTTGACTTCCGTGGGTGATAGTGGCGGCGCGGATTTGAGGATCGACGGGATCGACGTAGTAAGAATGGACAAAATAAACCCAAGGCTGAGACGGTAACTGCCGCCAGATTGGGGCATCCGGTTGGGCGATTTCTAGTTGATTCCAACCCATGTGGGGAATCGTCAAGTTAGGTTCAGGTCGAAATCGTCGCACCACACCGGGGATAATGCCTAAACCGGGTTCTTTGCCTTCTTCGCTGGAATCGAATAGAATTTGCAATCCCAGACAGATCCCTAAGAAAGGTTTGCCGGATGCGATCGCTTCTTTGATGGGTTCTACTAGGTGGCGCGATCGCAAGTGTTGCACTGCCGGATCGAAAGATCCCACACCAGGCAGGACTACAGCATCCGCCCGTGCAATGTCTGCCGGTGAATCCGTAATTTTAGGGGTTGCACCCGCTTTTTCCAATCCTTTACAGGCAGAGTGCAGATTTCCCATGTCGTAGTCGATGACTGCAATGACTGACATTAATATGCGCCTTTGCTGACTTTTGTTGTTTGTGTTAGGTGTCTAGTTCCCTTCTTTTAACTTTACATTCTTTTGTTAAAAATTTCAAAAATATCTCTTTTCACCGTTCGGCAATTCATACTGAATGAATATTTCTTTACCTTCAGGCAGTTGTAATTCCGATATTTTGAAAGTTTTTGAGTTTTTGTCATCTTCCTCAAAGTATCCCCGATTAATTTGAATGGGATTATATACTTCTACATCCCTTGTCCCAAATCTATCTTCGGAAGAATCTAAAACTATCTTTATTTTATCATTTTCAACGATTATGTATTCTGTGACAGGATCTCCTTCTTGGGTGATACAGATTTTTTTTGCCCCAAGGTTACCTTTTTTTAACCTGAATACCCAGCTCAGCAAAGACTTGGTTGAATTGTTTTCATCAAAATTAGTTAATTCTTCTCTAGATGGGCACTCGATTGCTTTCAGCAATTTGTCTTTCTTTAGCCGCTCAAGTAAAGCCTTTTCTTCTTTTGTAATCTTTTCTTGATTCAGATTGACAGTCTGCGTCTGGGCAGCCTTTTCTAAATTACAGCCTGATGCCAGAAGCACCACTCCTAAAACAAGAAGTAATCGTCGCACTTTCTACCTCAACCTCATTTCAACATTTGTTACATTTGCGTCTATTAGAGGAAAGACGCATCTCTCTAAACATTTGTTGCTGTCAGGCAGGTAAGTGGTTAGATTAAGCTAATCTACGCATCACACAAAGCTACTTATGAATCGAAAAATTCTGCTAACGTCTTTTACTACCTGGCTTCCCCATCAAAACTCTAATGCTTCCGACGATCTATTACTGGAAGTTGGCAACCTAGACTCTTTATCGCTATCATTGAGTTTTTTAAGACAGCTACCCGTTGATGTTGCTCAAGCAAGCGATCGCGTTTTTGCCAAAATTAACGAATTACAGCCGGATGCCATTATCTGCTGCGGTATGGCAGAGTCTCGCACTCAATTGAGCGTAGAATCCTGTGCGGCTTGTGGAACCACACTGCTAAAAACATCGGTAAATCTAGAAAAACTATTAACAGGCTTAGTCGCAACTGAAATCAGCCATGATGCCGGTAAATTTGTCTGCGAAGGGCTGTATTACTCAGTATTAGACTACTTGCAAGAACGCAAAATTAACAGCCGCTGTATCTTCGTTCACGTCCCAATCCTAACTCCGGAAAACTCTTCGGGAATCATGGCAGATTTTTTATGTATTCTGAAGAACCTGGCACTTTCTTAAAGTCCTTGATGTCTTAGCACCCATCCGGAAAATCTTTGGTTAGCATCCTCAGCGAACGTCCAAAGACGACTCAGTAAAGTTGTGGCTTCACGGACGAAGTCCGCCTACACTGAACTAACAGTGAATTTAGCTTGCGGAGGCAGGCTTTGTTTGTGTCGTCCCATTTAGTCTGAGGGCACACTTCTTAAAAAGTCTAGTCAAACGATTTTTCCGGATAAGGTCGTTATCGTTTTTAAATATTAATCTTCCCATGTTGCCATTCTTGCCCCTTTTACCGCTTGCTCAAACACCACCGCCGCCACCCAAACCAGCCCCTCAAGAGATTGTGCGACCCCAGCCAGTTATGCCTTTACCCGGACAACTGGATAAAGTGCCGATGTTTAACAGTAACAGCCCAGAATGGGTGAAAAGTGAAGGGATTTTACTTTCTACTTTTCCCCCAAATGGTAAAAAGGTGCCAGCGGCTCATCTTAATTTCCCTTTCCAGGGAAGATTTGATTTATTTGCCCACCACTTTAGCCACACTCCCAAAGATTTGCAGACGCTTTATCTGGGCGTAATCTTGCATAATCCGGCTACAAAACCCGTCAAAGTGGAAGTATTGCAAGCGGCAAGTCAGCTAATGCAGAATGCGCCCTATATCAAACTGCCGACTTATGTCGAAAATCCCAACGGAGACGTATATTCCGGTCATGGCGATCGCGCAGTCAACGATGTCATGCGAGGCAAGCGACAAGCTGATTTTCCCGCCCAGATGGTGATACCGCCGGGACAAAGCCGTTTGTTGATGAATCATCCGATTCCGGTGCGGAATCTAGAAAAGCCCATTAATGGTCGGTCTACGCTAATGAGGTTGCAGAGTAATGGCAAGGTTTATGCAGCCAGTTTAGCCATGTATGCCAAGAAAAATGCAGATGGCAGCGAACGGAAACCAACCCAAGCAGAATGGCAGACTTTACTCGATACAGGCACTTTAGCCGGACCCAGAGATAAAGCCCCCTCTCCTCCAGGGCAAACCAGCGGGCAATTTATTTACAGTCGCGTGGCAGGAGTCTCTGAAGGTTCTGCCTGGAAAGGGCAACTGGTGGATAAACCCAATGCCCAAAATCTCACCATCCCCCAACCCGGTAACGCTATCTCCTATCCCATCAGTTCCCTCAAGTTAGGCACCCTCGGTACAAGTCAAGTGCAAACTGCAAAGATGCTGGTGCGCTATCCGGATACCGCTTACGAAGCACATGGGAACTACGGAGTTGAATACAACCTCAGCGTGCCCTTAATCAACTCCACGAAACAACCCCAAACTGTCACCCTGACGCTAGAAACGCCTTTGAAGGAAGACAAGCTAGCAAAAGGAGGATTGCGTTTCCAGCAACCCCCGCATTTTCCAATTTTTCGCGGTACCGTACGGTTGCGCTACAAGGATGACCAAGGGAAACCCCTGACGCGCTACGTGCATTTGTGGCACCAAACGGGTCAGGTAATAGAACCACTGCTAACGCTAAAAATGCCACCGGCAAGTCGCCGCCAGGTGCAAGTCGATTTGATATACCCACCAGATGCGACGCCGCCGCAAGTCCTGACTGTACGAACTTTAGAAAATACCTCAGCGAATGTAAGTGACAAGTCATTAGTGGAATTGATGCGTGTCCTGTATGGAATTCGGTTTGTACTTTAGTTAAAAAATTTCCTGATGTATTGGCTGCGGGGTTTGCCTCGCTTCCCCATTTCCAAGCGTAGGGACACGGCAATGCCGTGCCCTTACTTTAGACAGACGAGAAAACTAGGTAAAAATTGTTAAGTTATGTAACATCCTCTAATTTAGGCACTTTTGACAAATGCCTAAATTAGTGCTTACTGTCTCAAAAAATTGAAGGTCAATTCAGTGAAAAGCAAATTCATCGAAAAGCAAGTTAATTTTGATAACTGTTGTATTTCCTACTATGAAGGAGGAATTGCCTCAAATTTAGATCCGATACTTTTTATACACGGATGGGGAGTATTAGTTGAACCTTATCAAGAAAGCTTAGATATTTTATCTGAGCGTTATCAGGTAATCGCGCCGGTTTTACCAGGTTTAGGGAACTCAACCGCACCTGAAACAATTCAAAATTCTAATGACTATGCAAAGATTATCGGTAATTTTGTAAAAAAGTTAAATTTAAAGAAAGTTCATGTAGTTGGACATTCACTAGGAGGCGCAATTGCCATAGCATTGGCAGCTTTGATGCCGTCGATTGTCCGCAGCCTCATCGTCGTAGACAGTACAGGGATTCCTCTGGGTTCTATACCGGAAGTTGCATTGAAAAGGGCAATTGAAATGCCTGCACAATCTTGGCAAATGAAGCTTCAGCCTGTTAGTGCTATTTTTAAAAACTTGTTTTATAACAGCTTATTTAACCTGGAAAACACAATAAAGATGGGATTTATCGCGTTACAAGAAGATATCAGACCAATTTTACCAAACGTTGAATCCCCCTGTTTAATTTTGTGGGGAGAGAACGATGTTCTAACTCCGGTAAAATTTGCCCAAGAGTTATCACAAGGAATCAAAGGTTCTAAATTAAAAGTAGTAGCGGAAGGATACCACGAATGGAACCTGTTTTTTCCAGATAAATTTACAACGATTACTTTTGAATTTCTTGCAGAAATTGAGGAAATGTTATTGACAAGGGCATAATTTTCTCTGGGCTTTCGTATACCCTTCGGGAAGGCTTACGCCTACGGGCGACGATTTCTGGTTCCAATCGCTGATTTAGCGACTGCGAAAGCCCCTCCTTCCTGCGTGAATTGCCTCAGTTAGAAGAATAGGGGTGCGATCGCATCCTACAGCGGAGAAAATGGTGAGTGCTAACCGTGAGACTCCGAAATCGCTTCATGTTGACTTTTTTGCCGCTTTTTCTTCTCGCGCAAACAAATCCAATCCCGACACCTGCACCCCCGCCACCACTTGAGGTCGTGCAACCGCAGGAAGTCCGCCCTTTACCGGGCAAACTGGATGACGTGCCAGTTTTTAATAGCAACAGCCCGGAATTAGTCCAGACAGAGGGAATTTTACTTTCAACCTTTCCCCCCAGCAAAAAAAGCACCTCGGCGGCTCATTTAAATTTTCCCTTCCAAGGGCGTTTTGATGTGTTTGCCCATCATATTGCTAAGCCACCGACGCCGGAAGACTTACGGACTCTCTACTTGGGAATCATCGTCCATAATCCCGGTAAGCAACCCGTCACGGTGGATATCTTGCAAGCCGCCAGTTATCTCAGTCAACCAGATGCGCCATTTATGCCAATGGCGTCCTACATTGAGAATCCCTTGGGTACAGTGTATGCTGGCCCTGGCGATCGCGTCAGTAATGATATTTTGCGAGAACAGCGTCAAGCTGATTTTCCCCCTCAGTTGACAATTCCGCCGGGGGAAAGCCGGATGTTGATGAATCATCCGATTCCTGTAAAGACGCTAACGCCGCCACTGAATGGTCGCTCAACATTAATGCGGTTGCGGAGCAATGCCAAAGTCTATATGGCGAGTTTAGCGATGTATGCGCGTCAAAATCCCAATAAGAGCGAACGTACACCGACGCTGGAAGAATGGCAGAGACTGCTGAATTCTGGTAATTTAGCACAGCCGCGCGATCGCGTTCCGACCCCTCCGGAAGCAAATAAGGGGCAATTGATCTACGGTCGTGTTGCGGGTGTCGCACAAGGTTCTCAGTGGAAAGCCAGACTGGTAGAAAGACCGGGTGCAGTGAACCTGAGCATTCCCCAACCAGGAAAAGCGTTTTCCTATAGCCTCAGCACCGTTCCTCGCGGCACTCTCGGCACCGAACGAGTGCAAAGTGCCCCCATGTTGGTGCGCTACCCAGATACCGCTTATATGGCTCACGGCAACTATGGAGTGCAATACAGCCTCACCTTGCCGTTGATGAACGATACAAACGACAGACAGACTGTAACCTTGGCAATACAGACACCGATCAAACAGGATCGCTTGCAAGGAGGACTGCGTTTTCTAGAACCACCGCCTCAGCAAGTTTTTTTCCGGGGTACCGTTCAAATCCAATACACTGATGACCAAGGCTTACCGCAAATTCGTTACGTGCATTTAGTTCAACGGCGCGGTCAGCAAGGCGAACCTTTGATAACCTTGAAGATGCTACCGGGCGATCGCCGACTGGTAAAAGTCGATTTTATTTATCCCCCAGACGCCACGCCGCCGCAAGTTTTAACGGTTAGAACCTTGGAAAAGACTTCCTGAAACCTTGTAACTTAGCCTTTTATCTGCGGGATAATCCCTGACCGCGATTGACATAGGTCTGGACGTTCCGCAGAGCTTGGCTAGCATAATAATCGCCCGGACGCTGCTTCAATGCCCTTTGGAAATTAATCAGCGCGGTGTGATAATCGCCTTTCTTGGAAGCCTCGTAGCCAACTCTCATGTATTTGTCATAGTTTGTTGCTGCTGGGGCACTTGCTGGCGGGGGATCTTGCCCTTTTAAATAGTCTGTAATATTCCAATAAGCGAGTGTGGCATAACGGTCAGTTGGGCGTTCGGCAAGTGCTGACCGGAAGTAAGACAAAGCGGCAGGATAATCCTTTCTTTGCGTTGCTGCATACCCCAATCTCATGTACTGGTCATAAGCATATTCCGCACCATAAGTCGGGGTTCCATCGGGAGCCTTCGTCGGTGTGGGAACCACAGTCTGTGTGGGTTGAGGAACAGCGACGGTTGTTGTCTGAGCTTGGGTTCGTTGGGCGGGGACAACGAAAGCGATCGCTAGGAAAGCCGGTAATATTTTTATCCAATTTGTTAGTTTCATATTGTTTCTCTTTTTTGTTTTTCCCCTCTTTCCTACAGAGGTATATATTCATAGAATGCCACCTATTTTTTCTAGCTACCTCTGCCACAAGTCAGGGAAAAACTCGAACTAGGGACACTCCTCTCGATAGAAATTTTGCATTTGTTCGCTGCATTTATAAGCAATCCACGCAAACTTTGTTTAAGTCCCGTTCGCTCAAACATAGAGTTAACGGTTAGCGCAAACCACTCTATAGCAATCCATTTAAGTCATGAGATTCTACCAGTTCATATTCCCGCCTTCTTTGTGATGTCGGGAATCTCAGCTTTACAAATTCTTGAAGACGATTATATTTACAATCAACGAGTAATTCTTCGGAATCAAACTAACTTTTTTATAAAGACTTGATGAAGATTAAGTAAAGATACGTAAAAAAAGAGTCATTTTAAAAAAGCAGTATTTATAATGTTGGTGAAATTGCTGAAAAAGTAAAAAATAAATAGCTGCAAGCAAAAATAAGTTAACGCTTGACTAAAAGTTAAGCGTTATTCTTGCAGCCAAAAAAATTTTAAGTTTTGCAAAATTAGATAATCCTGAGCGAGAATCCTATGAATGTGGTGAGAAGCATCGGTCGGTTGCTGGTAGTTTTTCCTTTGGTAGGAGCGATTAATACCCAAGCAGCACACGGGCAATCCATTATTCCAGCAACTGATGGCACTGGCACCAATGTTGTCCTTGAGGGCGATCGCTTCGACATTAGCGGCGGACAGCAATCTGGAGCGAATCTTTTCCACAGCTTTGAGAAATTCGGACTGAACTCAAGCCAGATTGCCAACTTTCTCTCCCAACCAGGAATTGAAAACATCCTGGGGCGCGTTGTTGGTGGAGACGCCTCCATTATTAATGGACTGATTCAGGTAACAGGCGGGAATTCTAACCTCTTCTTGATGAATCCCGCAGGCATTATCTTCGGCGCAGGAGCCAGCCTCAACGTGCCTGCTTCCTTTACAGCGACAACAGCAACCGGAATTGGGATCGGCTCAAATTGGTTCAATGCAGCAGGTTCTAACAACTACGCCGCACTGACAGGAAACCCCAACGCTTTTGCTTTCGCCACCAGTCAGCCAGGAGCGATTATCAACGCTGGCAACCTCAGCTTACAGCCGGGACAAAACTTCTTAACTTTGTTGGGCGGTACCGTTATCAATACCGGGCAGCTCTCGGCACCAGGGGGTAACATTACCGTAGCTGCCATCCCTGGCGAAAGTGTCGTCCGCATCACTCAGCAAGGACTGCTGCTAGGTTTGGATATTCAACCCTTGGCAACGGCAGACACTCAACCTGAAAACTGGACATTGCCGATTCCCACATTACCCCAACTGCTGACTGGTGGAAGTGGGGGCAATGCTACCGGAGTGGCAGTTAAAAACGGACAGGTAGTATTAACTGGCTCAGGCATCCAGATAAATGGTGAAACGGGCACTACTATTGTCTCTGGTACTCTCGATGCGGCAAATAAAGCACCCGGTGCAGCTGGAGGCACTGTGGAAGTGCTGGGTAACAAAGTTGCCTTAGTTGAACAAGCTCAAATTGATGTCTCTGGAGATGGAAAGGGAGGCACTGCCTTAATTGGCGGCGACTATCAGGGTAAGGGTGAAGTACCGAACGCCACGCAGACGTATGTAGGTAAGGACGCAACGATTAAAGCTGACACCATTAACAATGGCAATGGTGGGAGAGCAATCGTTTGGGCAGATGAGAAAACCAGTTTTTCTGGGAGTATCAGCGCCCGTGGTGGCAAGAATTTCGGTAACGGTGGATTTGTCGAGGTGTCAGGGAAGAACAGCCTTACTTTTGAGGGCACGGTTGATCTGAGTGCCGTTCAAGGTAGTTTTGGCACTTTAGAAATAGATCCAAAAAACATCAAGATTGTCAATGGTACTGGAGACAATGACGGTGAATTAAATGACGGAAAAATCTTCAAGGATGATGGAAATCCTGACGCCACATTTACGATTTCTGTAGAAAAACTGGAATCTATCTCTAAGACCGTAGCGAATATTCTTTTAGAGGCGACGAATGATATTACTATCGAAGACCTAAGTGATAACAGTCTGGATCTCGCTACTAGTTCAGACTCGACAGTCACCTTCAAGGCGAATGCTGATGGTATCGATGGTGGTTCCTTTTTTATGAATTCAGGAGATACTATTCAGACTCAAGGAGGAAATTTAAAGATTGAAGCCGTAAACATTACAACCGGAGCAATTAATACTTCATCTTTAAAAGAAAATGGTGGTTCTGTAACTTTTCTTGCGTCAGGAAACATTAAAGTTGCCGGAAACATCAATACATACGGCGATTCTGTAAGTTTGTCTGCTATAGGAAACATCACATCAGAAGACATTTCTACTGGTAATGGCGAAGAGTTTGTTCCTAGCGGATATGGTGACAGTGCTGTAGTTTTGTCTTCAACGGCAGGCAATATTGTGGTCGGTAGCATTGATGCGGGGGCTGGTGGTATTGACATTACAGCTTTTGGTATTTTCCAAGCTAAGAATTCTTTTAATCCTTCTCCATCGGGTTTAGAGATAAAAATCAAACCTGAAAACGATCCAGAATTACTGGGGTTTCTTCAAAGCAAAAATATTGAATTTGATTCAAAAAAAGGAATTACAGTAGTTACAAAAGATATTTCATCTAGTTTGCATGCTAGACCGAGTAGCAACAAAACTAATGAAGAAATTAATGCCCCGATTAGTATTCGTTATGGAGGTGCAACCACAACAATTGTATCAAAACAGTTTGATATTTATACTCCCGGAAGTTCAACACCTAGTGGCAAAGGTAGCATTTTAATCCAAGGTGGAAACGGAATTTTTATTGTTGGGTCTGAAATCAAGAAAGGCGACGAAGCCTTTAAACCAGTTGAACCAGACCTTCCTTATGATAAAACTTTTGATGCTAATTTTGATTTCAAAGAAGACTTTGCATTGCTTAAAAACGAAATTTACACGCCGCTTGATTTTGGTTCAAATAAGTTTCCCAATAATGTTAGCGGTACGGTGGGAGCTATCACCGTAGGAGCTGGAAGTAACAGTTCCTTTTATGGGTCTATTCAAAATATCCCTTTTCCTCCAAGCGTCCAAAACCCCAACCCTACTACAAATCCTAACCCTAACCCTAACCCTAACCCTAACCCTAACCCTAACCCTAACCCTAATCCGAATACGGACACTGGTATTAAACCGAATACGGGGAGTGGCAACAACACAAATATTGGTACTAATATCGTTGCCAACACAAATACTGGCACCAACACTAATACGAATACTAGCAATGGCACCAGCACGAATAGTAACAGCGATACTACTACTGATGGATCTGACAATCTCACAACAGATATACAACTCATTGCGCTGAGAAATGACGCTTCTAACTCGCGCTCATCGGATTCGAGCGATCGCATCCTTGTCTTCGATAACAGCCTCAAAAGCAGCTCAGATGCACCTCATGCGAACCGGGTGACGCGCAATAGCGATGGAACGCTGAAATTGTCAACGGCTGAAGCATCTGCTGTGTGCGCTGCACAACTGCAAGATCCGCGACGGCGAAACCTGCAACTACGAGATCCGCGTTGCTTGCAAGAAAAACCCACCGCATCAGTCGCATCAGCGCAAGATAGCCGTAAAGTGGCAGCAGATCGACTATTACAGCAAGGCTTTGAACAGTATCAGCCGAATCGGGTTGCACCTGCTGTCCAGTCTTGGCAACAGGCATTAAAAATCTACCAGGAACTCAAAGATGTTCCAGGGGAAGTCGCTGCCAGAGGTGTTCTGGGTGCGGCTTCTTTGGTTCAGGAAAACTATAAGGATGCGATCGCGCTCTTAGAGCCATTCTTGACGATGGAAGCAGGGAATGGCAATTCCACTGGGAAAGCGCAAGCACTTTCAAATCTGGGAATTGCTTACAAAGCCGTGGGCAACTATGCAAGCGCGATCGCATCCCATCAGCAAGCATTGACAATTATGCAGGAAACCAAAGACCGTCAGGGAGAGGGTCAGGTTTCAGTCAATTTAGGCAATACTTACGAAGCTTTGGGTGAATATGACAAAGCAATTCAGTCTTATCAACAAAGTTTAACGATTGCGCGAGAAATTAAAGATCCCTCAGCCGAAGGGAGAGCATTAGGAAATTTGGGAGCAATTAACGCTAATTTGGGCAAGTCTAAGGAAGCCGTTCAGTCTTACGAACAGAGTTTAGCGATCGCGCGACAAATTAGTGACAAGGAAGGACAAGGAAGCACCCTAGCCAATCTCGGATCTGCTTATCATGTTCAGGGCGAATTTACTAAGGCTCTCGATTATTATCAGCAGAGTTTAGCGATCGCAAAAGAAATTAGCAATCGCGAGTTACAGCACAAGGCACTCGGAAATTTAGGAATTGCTTATGAGGATTTAGGCGATTATCCCAAAGCGATTGAACATCACCAGAAAAGTTTAGAGATTGCGCGATCGCTGGGGGACAAACGAGGAGAAGGCGCAGCTCTCAATAACCTGGGACATACGCTATTTGCATCTGGCAAACTCCCAGAAGCTGAGAAAAACCTCCGCGATGCCGTTGAGGTTATGGAATCTCTGCGACCAGGATTAAACGATATCCATAATGTCTCAGTTTTTGATACGCAAGTTCTAACTTACAACCTATTGCAACAAATCCTGATTGCCCAGAACAAAGAAGATTCGGCTCTGGAAATTTCCGAACGGGGACGTGCTCGTGCGTTTGTAGAGCTACTGCAACAACGATTATCTCCTGAAGCTTCGGCACGTCAAACTACTTTAAACCCTCCGACAATCGCCCAAATTAAAAAAATTGCCAAAGAACAAAATGCCACGCTAGTTGAATATTCAATTGTCCCAGAAGAAGAATTCAAAGTTCAAGGTAAACTCAGAGGTCAGGCATCAGAACTCTTTATTTGGGTCGTTCAACCTACAGGTAAAGTGGCGTTTCGTCGAGTTGACTTGAAACCGCTACGTCAGCAAAATAATTCCTTTGAAGAATTGCTAGCTAACAGTCGTATTTTATACGGTCCCAATATTCACAAAGGAGAATCCGCTAGAGCGCAACTTCATCAAGTGTTGATTGAGCCAATTGCTGATTTTCTGCCGAAAGACGCAAATTCCCACGTAATATTTATCCCGCAAGGTGGGCTATTTTTGTTGCCTTTCCCGGCGCTCAAAGCTCCGAATGGCAAATACTTAATCGAGCAACACACAATTTTAACCGCTCCAGCAATTGAGGTGCTAGACCTCACTCAGCAACAACAGCAACGTGTGGAAGGGTTGTATAGAACATCGCTAGATAGTAAGAACGTCCTAGTGGTGGGCAATCCGACCATGCCCACGATGCCTACTACTAAAGCTGGACAAACGCCTCAGCCACTAGCACCGTTACCGGGTGCCGAACGGGAAGCGCTGACGATTGCTAAACTCTTGAACACTCAAGCGATCGTTGGTGACAAAGCAACCAAAGTTGAGATTGTGCAACAGATGCCCCAGGCGCGGGTAATTCATCTAGCGACGCACGGCTTACTGGATGATATTCAAGAATTAGGCATTCCTGGCGCGATCGCTCTGGCTCCATCCAAGAACGATAATGGATTCCTCACTGCTGGAGAAATCTTTGACCTGAAGCTAAATGCTGAACTTGTAGTGTTGAGTGCTTGTCACACGGGACGCGGCAAAATTACTGGCGATGGTGTCATCGGTTTGTCGCGATCGCTCATTTCATCGGGAGTACCCAGCGCGATCGTATCCCTGTGGGCGGTTCCTGACGAGCCGACGACCCTTCTCATGACAGAGTTTTACCGAACTGTGCAAAAAAACCCGAATAAAGCCCAGGCATTGCGCTTCGCAATGCTAGCGACGATGAAACAACATCCAGAGCCACTCAACTGGGCAGCTTTTACCCTCATTGGGGAAGCACAGTAATCACTCGCCTTTTTACTTGCGTTAGGGATGCGCGATCGCGGCGCTCTCTTCGCAGGGATTTAGGAGATATCTGCGTAAGCCCTGACAATATTACCGACTGACCGATCGTAAGGGCAAGGCGAAACTTTGCATTACCTTTACGTAACTTGTGCTGTCTTCATCAACTTCATACGAAAAATTACTGAGCTGAGGACTAATCTTTGTAAAGAACCAATTAGTCTACCTCAGCCACAACTATGGGTGTTTCTAGACTTATCAAGTTTTGGCAATCGACCATACTTCTTCCTGAATTGATTTTTTCCTCAGTAATTAAGCGGCAAAAGTCTTGCTGTGAATTTACTGAAGTCCAAAAAAACCTGAAAGCCAGCTCCCGAATTGTGATTCAGCCACAAGGGGTTCTAAATCGCTGTAATGGCGCTTTCTTACAGCAATGGATTGTGAACAACGTCGTACTGGATGCCCCAGCTCTATGCGTGCTTGATATGACCCATATCAATGGGGTGGATAGTTCGGGGCTATTTTCTTTAATAGCAGGACTCAAAGCTGCCCGCAAACAGCAGTGCCATATTGTAATTTGCAACTTGCAATCTCCAGTTAAAACACTTTTTGAAGTGGCTCAGCTTGAGGAAATGTTTGATATTGAGGAAAGTTATGAAGCTGCCCTTGAAAAACTGGCTTGACAACTTCATCAAGAGTGCCAGCAGCCGAACGATTGCAGGCTATAAGGGCACTCTAGCCTGAGCTGCGCGGCTAGAAATTTTATCTAAATTCAGCGTTAGGAAGTCAATGCTTGGCTTTCAGCCCTCCGGAAATCAAGCGACACTGATAGGATCGAGATGGATGAATATCGTCTTATCAATCTCGCCATGACTTTGGGCAATCTACGCGACCTTTATCAACAGGTCATTTTAGAACACTACAAGAAGCCACGGCACAAGGGTCAAACCAATCCCGTGCATCGGTCTCAGAGAGGGCACAATCCTTCTTGTGGCGATACCATTGAGCTGACATTGCAGATGAATGCAGCAGGCGACGTCATAGAAGATGTGAAATTTGAAGGAGAAGGCTGCGCGATCGCAATGGCTTCTGCTGACTTGATGGCGGATGCTTTGCGGGGAAAGAAAGTAGATGTAGCCTTGGAAATGGTAGAACGCTTCCAAAACATGATGAAAGGGGAAGCCGAGTTCCCCAAAGAGCAACGCAAGCTGAACGTGATGCAAGGCGTTTCTCAGTTTCCAGTTCGGATCAAATGTGCTAACCTCACCTGGCATACTTTAAAAGCTGCCTTAGAATCACCCAATGGCAATCAGCCAAATGGGTTCGTCAGTAATGAAAAGGAAGACGCTTAAGTTGCCATGTTAACGACTACTTTTTTTCTAGAACTAGCCAAATGGTCGGCGGTTCTTACCATCGCCAGTGCAGTTGTAACCGTGCTGGGGTTTATTTTCCAATGGGGTATTCGGTTTAGGCTGGTGGGTAGCACTGGATTTATGGGTGTGCTAACAGCCGGTTTATTTTCTTTGAGTTTGGTACCGCTTACCCATACAGCAGTTCCAGGTTCGGTGCGTTATAAGTTGGTTTATGACACCGGCGGGGCGCAAACGGTGGTTTCTGTACCGCCGACGATTTCCAACGCCCAATTAGATGCAACGATGCGTCAAGCTGCCAGCGACTTGTACTCTTATGGTCGTTTAGGTCGGGCAAAAGACAATTTACTGACCATTCGGGTACGTACCGTTATTCATCCCTCCCCTGGCGTTTCTAAACCGCTTTACTTGGGTGAGGTGAAGCGATCGCTAGCCATCCGGGATGATGAACAGCTTAACATCCAAGTCTTCCCAGAAAACCTGGCACAATTGCCAAAGTCTACCGCGTAATTACGGATCTTTCTCTATTTTCCCTACATTGGGTCTTTCAGAGTCAAAGCGAGGCGGAGCCTAGAAACGAGTGCCTAGAAACGAGTGTTAAATAGGCTGCTGCCTCCCTCAATTACTAAAGTAAAGTTATTAGAGAAATTTGTTATAAATTCTTTCATAAGCAGTATTGAGCAATTCCCTTCTTTAAACTAAAATGGTTGATTCTATGCCCAATCAATCCTTACCAGAGTTGTCTACTCAAACCGCTCCTTCGTTATTTTCGCTGATGGTGGCTCCCGGTCGGGTGCTGCGCGGTCAGAGGGCGCTGGAACAAGCGGGAGACGCGATCGCGACTTTTGGGCGGCGTCCCTTGGTTGTCGGGGGCGATCGCACGCTGTCCGTCACGCTACCGCGATTGCAGCTTGCCCTAAAACAGCAAAAGACAGACATTGCCCAGGCATCTTACAGTCCAGATTGCAGTACGCGATCGCTTGAATCTCTGCGGAAAGCTGTCACCGACCATCAAGCCGACGTAATTATTGGCATCGGCGGTGGCAAAGCATTAGACACCGCAAAACTACTGGCTCATCAATGCCAGTTGCCAGTCGTCACAATTCCCACCTCAGGGGCGACCTGCGCTGCTTGGACAGCCCTTTCTAACGTCTATTCCGACGAAGGGGCATTTCTCTATGATGTCAGCCTCGATCGGTGCCCGGATTTGCTAGTGCTGGATTACGAGTTAATCCAGACTGCACCGCAACGCACCTTAATTGCCGGGATTGGCGACGCCTTGGCGAAGTGGTACGAAGCTTCTGTCAGCAGCGGTCACTCCGACCAAACTTTGATGATCGCCGCCGTGCAACAAGCGCGAGTGCTACGGGATATTCTCTTCCAAAAAGCCGCAGCAGCGCTGAAAGAACCGGGCAGTGAAGTTTGGCGAGAAGTCGTAGATGCCTCAGTTTTACTTGCCGGGGTCATTGGTGGTTTAGGTGGTGCCCAGTGCCGTACCGTCGCCGCCCACGCCGTCCATAATGGTTTGACCCATATCCCCGCTGCCCACGGTGCCATACATGGTGAGAAAGTCGCCTATGGCATTCTCGTCCAGTTGCGGTTAGAAGAAATGCTGCAAAGCAACCAACTCGCAGCAAGCGCAAGGCAACAGTTATTGAAGTTTTACGCCGAAATTGGACTGCCTCAAACTTTGGATGATTTGGGTTTGGGAAATATTACACTGGGAGAATTTCGGCAAGCCGCTGAAATTGCCTGTGCCCCTAACTCGGATATCCACCGGCTACCCTTCCGGGTGGTGCCCGAACAGCTGATGGCGGCAATGGTGTCCACAACCGCACCCGTTGAGGTAGGGCGTCCAAATCTAGGGCTGACCTCAGCGGCGAATCATAATGATGTTTGAATTTCAAAAATTGCAGGTTTAAACGCATTGAAGGTTGAAGAATCTCAAAAGTTGAAAGTTTTAATCAACCTGCCAATCTCCAACCTGCAATCCTGCCTGCCAACCTGCTTTCCTTGCCAACTTTCCTGCCTTAACCAATGACGTTAGATTGGATTAGCCCAGCGGAACGCCTGCAATCACTGCCCCCTTATGTATTTGCCCGTCTGGATGAACTCAAAGCCAGGGCACGCGAACAAGGGCTGGATTTAATTGACTTGGGGATGGGGAATCCAGATGGCCCAGCGCCTCAGCCAGTGATAGACGCCGCGATCGCAGCGTTGCAAAATCCGACAAATCACGGCTATCCCCCCTTTGAAGGGACTCTCAGCTTCCGCCGCGCCATCACTAACTGGTACGGGCGTCGCTATAACGTTGACCTCGATCCAGATAGCGAAGCCTTGCCGCTACTTGGTTCTAAAGAAGGGCTGACTCACCTCGCCTTTGCCTATATCAACCCAGGCGATGTGATTCTGGTACCTAGTCCCTCTTATCCGCCCCATTTTCGCGGGCCAGCGATCGCTGGGGGCAAAATTCACCCGCTGATTCTCAAACCCGAAAATGACTGGTTGATCGATCTCGGTGACATTCCCGATGATGTAGCCCAACAAGCAAAGATTCTCTATTTCAACTATCCCAGCAATCCCACTGGCGCAACCGCACCCCGCGAGTTCTTCAAAGATATCGTTGCTTTTGCTAAGAAGCACGAAATCTTACTCGTACATGATTTGTGCTACGCAGAATTAGCTTTTGATGGTTATCAACCAACCAGCTTGTTAGAAATTCCAGGGGCGAAGGAAATCGGCGTCGAGTTTCATACCTTGTCTAAAACTTACAACATGGCAGGCTGGCGCGTTGGCTTTGTCGTAGGCAACCAACACATCATTCAAGGGTTGCGGACACTCAAGACTAATCTGGATTATGGCATCTTTGCCGCCTTGCAATCTGCTGCCGAAACCGCCTTACAACTTCCAGATGTTTATGTCAATCAGGTCTGCGATCGCTATCGCCGTCGCCGCGATTTTCTGATCGAGGGATTTGCTGAGTTGGGTTGGACGGTTCCCAAGCCAAAAGCCACCATGTACCTGTGGGTTCCGTGTCCGGTAGAGATGACCTCAACAGATTTTGCCCTCTCTGTCTTGCAGCAGACGGGCGTGGTCGTGACTCCCGGAAATGCCTTTGGAGCGGGTGGTGAGGGGTATGTGCGAGTGAGTTTGATTGCCGAATGCGATCGCTTAGCTGAAGCTTTGCGGCGTTTCAAAGAAGCCAATATCCGCTATTCATCCGAAAATGAGGGCGCGTTTATCAAGCAGGGATAAAACATCGAAGCTTGAATTTTTGGGTTTAATCTCCAATTTGGAAACTCGGCTATTTCAAAAATAACTAGCGTTATCCTTTAGATGAATTTGCTTGTATAAGTGCAAACTTTAATTAGGGATAAAATTTGTCTGATTTTCTACCGTTCCCAACCCCTCCCTGCCATTTTCTGAGGCTCCGGCACCCCTCCCTGCCTGCGGGGAGGGGTGCAATGTGTTAAAGGGAATTACAAATCATCTACCGTATCGTATCCAGTAGATGATTTTTGTTTGCGCCGCCCTTATTTCAAAGTAAAAGCTTTAGTTTCTGTTACCCTACCACCACCCACCTTGTCATAAATCGTTAGCTGAATTTGGTAAGTTCCCGGTTGAATTTTAGGAGTTGTATTAACAGTGCCATTGGGAGAGGCTGCTACATCATCTTTTAAAGCTGTATGTCCTTTTTCTCCAATTAAGCTCTTTTTCACCAAAATAACTTCGCCCTTGGCATTTTTAACTTCCATATCCATATCTAGCCAGTTTTTCCCATCCTGACCTTTCTTAAATTTGCCAACATTGAGCAAGACTAGCTGAACATCTTCCCCTCTTTTATAAACTCCATCATTGACCGGCACAACTTTTTTATCGGGAGTTTTTCTGACAAGGAAAGATTTTTCAAAAGTCAGTCGAGAGGAAGTCGGTGTAGAGGTAGTTGAAGTCTGAGATGTAGTAGATTTTGGGGAAGGAGAAGCCTGAGAAGTAGTAGAGTTTTCACCTCCACCACAACCACTGACCAGCGCCATTGAAAACACTACAAGGCCTGTTAATAATAGGTTATTGAATGTTTTTTTCATTATGTTCTACCTCCTTTTATTTTTTTACCTGGTTAATTGATCAACCATTGAGTTGAGACAATTAGCAAGGTTGAGCTAGCTACAACCATAAATTATCATAATTTATTCAAATTTATCTTTTGGGCGCAGTTGCTTTAGTCAACTGGCGACGCGAACAATTTGCTTTCAGACGCCACGATGGAAATTCTTTATTGAATGCACTCTGGTGTAACCCTACCTTGTGAACCCAGGGGGAGAGGGGCTAGGGGTGAGGTTCTATCTGAGGGTATTTATCTATATATCGTTCGCTGCACTTGAAACGGTTCATTTTACTGCAAATTAAGCTAAACGTAGACCTATAGGCAAAAGGCGGTCTGTGACTTGCACAGACCGCCTTCTATTGTCAATCAATCTAAACGATTGCTACTTAAAAGCGTTTAATTGCCGCCAGACTGAACCGCAGCGCGGGTTACGGGATTTGAATTGTCTTCGTTTATCATTTCAGGAGTCCGCTCCCAGTTGCCATCTTCACCTTGACGGTATTCGCTGTTGATGGTGTTCCACGCAACCTTGCGAGCAGCTTCTTCGTCCATCCCGTCTTCATGGGCACTCTTAAATGCAGCCTGGAAAATCTGCTGAGCAGCCTCAGGCAGTTCTTGGACTTCTGAAGGTAAGTTATTAACTTGTTGATCTGGTTGTTCGGTCATAAACTACTCCTATTATTTTTGCTTGAGATCAATCTTAGAAAGCCAGAGGTACAAATTCCTCGTCCTAGGATGTAGTTATGGCTCCTCGATATACCTATCTGAGGCATTATCTTATGTAAAGTCATTTTGTATCTTGTTACACAACGTCTCCCTACAAATCATCTACTGGCGAATACAGTGGTTCAGATCCCCGGCTTCTTTCTCGAAGTTGGGGATCTCTCCTTCACGAATCATGTAGGATTGCTACGCCTAAATAATTCGCGAACTCCTGTAGACACGCGATTCATCACGCCTCCACGCTAAAGGCACTTCAATTCTCGAATCCCACCTGAAAATGGGGATCTGGGGGATCTCACGTGTAATCCGACAAAAGTGAACTGGTATCGTTTACCGATTAAGGGAAACCACAAGTTCCAGCCGATACAGTGGTTCCAGACCAATTGCTAAGATCGCTGACAGAGATATTATTTGTAGACAGCGTTCCCGTTTCTATCTGGATCGCTCCTCCAAAACTGTCATTTAAGAAAAAGTTTCCAATCGTATTATGGCGGGGTTGGAGACAAATTGTATCGCCAGAACCGCTGGTTATTGCTTCGAGATCGCCGATTGCGCTTCCTGTTATGGTGTTAAGCCGGACTCCGGCAAAGATTTTAGCAGTATCGTAGCTGTTGAGGGAAAGCCCGGTAAAAGCATTATCTATAATTTGATTTGATTCACTGAGGAATTGAAGTTGGGCGTTTCCATTGATGCTGGTAAAAATTCCGTAAAATCCATTTTTAGAAATTTGCTGATTGTTAGAAATATTGACTGTTCCTATCGCTGCATCGGAAAGTGCGATATTCACTCCATTATCTTGATTTTCAGCAATGGTGCTATTGGTAATGTTGAAGGTTCCAGAGGTGTTATTTGAGAGAAGTATCCCAATTCCATAAAACCCGTTTTTAGAAATTTGAGTATTAGTGATATTAAACGTTCCAGTCGCGCTATCGTTTAGCTTGATAGAAATTCCATCAAATTGATTGCCTGAGATTGTGCTGTTGGCAATCTCAAATGTCCCCAAAGTATTGGATTCAAGTTCAATATTAATGCCACTAAATTGATTTGCAGTTATTTGGTTATTAGTCAGAGTAAAGGTTCCGGAAGCACTCTCGAACAGTTTTACCTCGACTCCGTCGGCGATGCTCCCGAAGCTGTTACTGCCAGTAATCGTATTCTCTGAGATATTAAAGGTTCCAGTTGCAGTATTGCGAAGTTCAAGATTGATGCCGTCCCCTTCGTTAGCTAAAGCACCATTGTTGGCGATCGTGTTTTTGACAAGAATTAGGTTAACTTGCCCCTGATTATTGCTGAGGGAAAAGCCTTCCAAAGCAGAATTTGCGATCGCGTTGTCTTGAATTAGTATCTGTCCGGTCACATTCTCAAGTAAGATTCCCTCACCGGAAGAATTTGCGATCGCGTTGTCTCGAATAATTGCATTGCTGATATTGTTTCCAGCGATGCCAAAACCAGTGGTTGTGGTGATAGCGAAACCCGAAAGGGTTGTCGTGTTCCCCATCGTGACTGTCCCTGTCACGTCTGGCAGTACCCCCGCATTAGACAAGGGTAATTGTAAATTGCCGAGTTCCACGGTATCTATACGCTGCACAGGGCCAGTTGAAAGCACTTGCACTTGGTCGGGAATCTTGAAAGCAGGAACTCCAGGATTTGTCCCTGGTTGCACGTAGACAATATCATTGGGTTGAGCCACAACCAAAGCTTCCGCAACCGTTCCAGTCGGATTCTCAAACGTGCCGTTCCCGGTTCCAATTCCCAAATTGACGTGCCGAAATCTCCACGGTTGACCCGTTGCAGGATTTGTGACAAATACCGTATCTTGTACGCTGAAAGACTCAGATTCGGATTGTTCATCGACTACAATATTCGCGTTTCGGGTAACAGATTCCCCCAGACGCGCCAGAACCCGATCTTCTGTTCGTATCCCTCTCGGACGAGTTCCGGGAAAATTCGCCCCCACACTCAGCACCAAATTCGTGCCAAAAGTGGCATCATTTGAGAGCAAGAGTCCCAGCCTGAAAGTGTCCGTGGGACGCGCTTCTACCCGAGTGCGCCAGCCCAAAATCTCCGCACTGCCTGGGGCATCATAATAATAAAGTCCAGCATAGCCTCGGAGGTCGCCGGTTCGACTGATTTGGGCAATTTTCATGCCAGCTTCAACATCAAACCCTGCCATCGCCGCTTCAAAATTGCGATCGCGTTGAAGTTGTTGATTTCTAGTTTGACCCAAGAAATTACCCTGAAAGAAAGGGTCTGAAAACGATAAACCTGTAGAAAAAACCCTCTCTTGGGTCAGTTGGCGGGTATCTCCAACCGGAATGTAAGCATTCGCGCGAATATCCCAGTTTTCTCCTAAGCTTTCAAACCCAGCACCCAGTTGATTAAAGTTGCTATTACCCGTGTCGTGGGTATCGAAGGCGACATAGCCGCCCAAGATCCGGTTATCTTTGGCACTATAAAAGCGATGTCCTAAAACAATATTGCTGCTTATATGAGAATCTTCCGTTGACAACAGCAATCGACCTTCTAAGAAGGTGAGGTTGTCTGAGTTTTGCCATAGTGGAACAAAGCCTCCAATGCTACCAAAAGAACTTTCATAACCCACACCAGAACCAGTGGTAAATTCAGCGCCGATCCGGGGCATAAATCGTTGAGAACGAACTCGATCTGATGGTGCTGTTTGTTTAGTGGCAGCGCTAATCTCTTCTGTAGGAGCGGCGTTTTCTGGGGTTAGTATTTCTTGGAGTAACCCTGCTTCGCGCAAAGTCCGAGGAGGTGTTTTTACTTCTGCTAAAGGTTGAGGAATCTCAACCTCCAATGTCTCTGGGGAAGGTACGGCTTTGGAACTAGATTCTGGTGTGGGGAGTGCAGTTTTTACATTAGATATTTGGGCAAGAAAACGCCGTTGTTTTAGCGTGTAAAAAGACGGTTTGGCTAAAGACTTCTGGTCCTCGAAGCTTAAGGCTGCGGGTTCCAACGCGCCTGGTGGGTGTTTTGCTACATCAAGGGTATCGCCAAAGGATGAGTCTACAGTATCGTTATTTAATTCAGGAATGCCATCAGGTAGCTGGAGGATTGTAACGCCTGTAAAGTCTGTTGTCGAGCTTGATGGATTGGGTTTTAAATTAGGTGTTTGGGCGGTAGCAGTTGAAGTTAGCGTTCCTAACAGCAGCAAAATTGTGTAGATGTAAGGTGTTGATGTTCTTAGAAGCATTTTCTCTATTAGATTCTGTTCTGGCTTCAGGCTCATATCCACAGCAACTCATTGTCAATAGTTGCCAAATCAGCAGCTTTAAATATTAATTAAAGCTGCTTCCTCATACTAGATACTTACAAAAGTAGAAGCTGCATTACTCATAAACGTAGCCGCATTCACCCCAGCCAATATTGCCAAAGTCTGGTTGTTGGAATTGTCAATAATACTGGTATTGCTTCCTTGCTGAATAATCGACAACTGGTTCAATTTCAAACCCCCGCCTAACCCAATGTAGTCTTGACCAATCTGGAAGTCGCGGATGGTGTCAGTACCTTCCCCTTTGGAAACTGCGAAAATATCGCGCCCCAATCCTCCGGTGAGGATGTCATTCCCCAAGCCTCCGTAGAGTCGGTCATCGCCCCCATCTCCCCAGATTTGGTCGCTGCCTGCCTCGCCGTACAGGGTGTCATTACCGCCACAACCATTGATGCGATCGCTACCTGTACCGCCGTAGATGATGTCATCCATACCCATCGAACCCCCAGTCAAGAGATTATTGTTGAGGTCGCCAATCAGGGTATCGTTGCCGTCATCGCCGTAAATCCGGTCTTTTCCCAGTCCCCCTACAATCGTGTCATGACCGCCAAAACCATTGATCCGGTCGTCTAAAGAGGTTCCCACCAAGGTTTCAGAAAGCCAAGTGCCGTTAATGACATTGAGGGGTGCAGTGTCGTTGTCAATGTTGACAACAGCAACATCTTGCGGGTTCAGTCCGTTGTATTTGGCGTCGGTGCTAATAGCAGGGGCAGTAACGATGCTGTAGGCGATATTTCCATCGACAAGTACATCGTCAACTCCTTTCACCGTAATGGTTTGAGCAATATTCCAATTATTTGAAGTAAAGGTCAGCGATGGGCTGGAAACGCTGCCTTCTGTCGGATCGGAACTTCCTAAACCAAGGGTGACGTTAGCTGTAGGTTGACTATTGAGTTTGACGGTAAAGTTGGCAGCGCCTCCGGCTTCGGTGGTGTTGCCGCTAATTGGGGTGATGGTAAATCCGGCGGCGTCGTTGTCGATGTTGGTGACAGCGACATCAACAGGATTGAGTTTGTTGTAGTTAAGGTCGGTACTGACGCCTGGGGTGGTGATGATGTTGTAGGCGATATTGCCATCAACCAGTGCATCATCAACTCCTTTGACCGTAACGGTTTGAGCAATATTCCAGTTATTGGCTGTGAATGTGAGGCTGGGGCTAGAGACGGTACCTTCGGTGGTGTCGGAACTGGTTAAGCCAAGGGTGACATTAGCGGTGGGTTGGCTGTTGAGTTTAACTGTAAATGTGGCAGTACCTCCAGCTTCGGTGGTGTTGCCGCTGATAGGGGTGACAGTAAAGCCTGCGGTTTCATCGTTTTTGATGATGCCTGTGGCAGTAGTGTTGCCTAGATTGGCGTTGGTGGCACTGTTGAGTTTGATGCTGAAGGTTTCATCTGCCTCAAACTTGTTGTCACCCTTGACGTTAACGGTGATGGTTTTGGTTAAGGGTTCGCCGGGATTGAAGGTAAGGATGCCGT